>NZ_JBGORW010000003.1 GCF_041538065.1 Leptotrichia hongkongensis
AGTGGACAACACAAGATTCGGAGTGACAGTAAATGGAGGATATGACACTAAAGGTAAGAACGTGAGAGCAGGAATAGGATTCAGAGCTATTTACTAGAGCGAAGATAAAATGTAGAATAAACAGAGAGGACAGTAGAACTTAGGTTTTACTGTTCTTTTTTTCATAAAAAAGGTATAATATTTATAAGGATAAAAATATAAATAATTCATTTAAAATTGAAGTCAAAATATGTAAGAATCATTGTGTTGTTAAATAACATAATAATCTTCTATTTTTATTTTAAATAGAAATTGTTGCATATTTTTTAGGAGGGATATTATGAAAAAAGTATTCATAGGAGTAAATATAATTTTATTGTGGATTACGATTTGGCATTTTTATAGATTTCCAATAACTGAAAATATGAGTTTGTCTTTGCACAATAAAAAAATTTATAGAAGACTGATATTTAATACAATTGATTCGATTGTTAAAGATAGAAATGACTTATTATTCAATATTAATTTTGGCGGGGAAGAGCAGGATGATGTAGGAAGAGCGTATGTGAAAGGATTGATGAAAAAAGGAGATGTGTGGATAGGATATGTTTACTCTTTTGATGAACTTGTAAAAGAAAGTCCAGCTTATGCTAGTAATCCACCAAATGGAGATGAATTGGTAGTGGAAGAATACGTAAATAAACATTCAGGATATTTTTATGTAACTTCAAATGATACTAAATATCATTTAACAAAAGAAGAAATAATGAGAAAATTTAATTTAAAAAAATTAAGTTTAAAAAATCCTAAATTTTTTGTAGATAAGTTTGGGACGGATAGAGAATTGTCAAATTGGCATAAATATACTTATGAACTGCCACAAAGCAAATTAAAGGATGAGAAAGATATAAAGAACGCAAAGAATATTGAAAAAAGAATAAAAAAGAGAAGAATTTTTTGGATATTGAGTTTAATTCTTTGTTTAATATTGCAAATATTATTTTTAATAAAAAATAAAAAGGGGACGATGCATAATGATTAATTTTATAGAAATAACGAATGAACTTTTTAAAAATAGCTTTGTAAATAAATTAACTGTAGAAGTTGTTTCTCTCAGATTGCTGCTGGCAGTTGTATTTGGAGGAATTGTTGGATATACACGTGAAAAAGACAATAAGCCTGCAGGATTTAGAACGCATATATTGGTATGTTTTGGAGCGGCGGTTATTTCTATGGTACAGGATCAGTTGAGACTTAATATTTTGGAACTTGCTAGCGTAAATTTAAAATTAACTGGGGTTATAAAAACAGATTTGGGAAGACTAGGTGCTCAAGTTGTAAGTGGGATAGGATTTCTAGGTGCAGGAAGCATAATGAAAGAAAAGGGGGAAACTGTTGGAGGAATGACGACTGCCGCTGGAATATGGGCAACAGGCTGTGCAGGACTTGGAATAGGATGGGGATTTTATAATTTAGCAATTCCAGCAATAGTGTTTATGCTTGTAATAATAGTAATATTTAAAAAATTTGAACCTAAAATTGTAAAAAAAACAAAACTTTTAAAATTTGAAGTAAAATTCTTGGAAGATAAAAATTATGCCAAAGGGCTTTTGGCAACATATGAAGTATTTAATCAGAAGTTGATAAAAATAACACAAATAGATAAAAATCAAGCTGAGAATACAGCAATTTTTACTGTAAATATGGATGAAAAAATTGATATTTCTGATATAATTGTATCACTTTCAGCTATTAAGACTGTGGAAATTGTGAAAGAGAACTATAATTAAAAAAGGAGCTTTTGATGCTCCTAAATTTTTTATTTATCTCGATAATGTGAACCACATTGCCATATTTCTAATGTATTATTTACAATTTTAAAAACAATTCGGTTTGCTTTATCAATTCTGACACTCCAATATCCAGCAAGATTTCCGGATAATTGTTCAGGTTTTCCTGTACAATGATATCCATTCCTGTCTATATCTTTAATTAGATTATTTATTTTTCTTATAATTTTTTTGTCCTGGATTTGCCAATAGAGATACTCTTCCCATGCTTCATCAGACCATACTTTTTTCACTATTCCACCTCAATTAATTCGTGTTCTTTTAATGTAGTTTTTCCCTCTTTTACATTTTGGATTGATTGATTTAGACGTTCCATATTTTGTTTGCTATAAAATGGATCTGCGGTTATTTCAAATGGTATCCGTCTTTCAGAACCTAATTTTTTTAAATAGATTGTTATAGCCGCTGATAAAGAAAGTCCCATATCAGAACATGCCTGTTCAGCATTTTTCTTGATGGTATCATCAATTCGTAAATTAATTTGTGCCATAAAATCATCTCCTTTCAAATATAATATACTATATTCTGAAGTAATTGTAAAGTGAATTTATATAATTTGCTATACAAAAAGTTTAGATAATTAGAAATTTGGTTCTGATTTTTATATTATTATAAATTTTAAAAAATATTTTATATTTTCTAAATACCATAATTACAGTCTTTATTGAGTATATTATAAATTTTTTGAAAAAATGTAAAAAAATTTTTAAAAAAGGGTTGACAAAAATATTAAATAGTGATATAGTATATTTGTTAGCAATCATAACAGAAGAGTGCTAATAAATAAAAATAATTTAAATTAAAAAGAAGAAGGTGATGTGTATGGAACAGAACTTTACGCAAAAAAGTATTGAGGCTATTTCAGAGGCTAATAACTTTGCGATTAGATATAGACATTCTGATATAAAGGTGGAACATTTACTGCTTGCACTTGTGGGGCAGATGGATGGATTGATTCCTAGCGTGCTTAAGAAAATTGGAATTGATACGACTGATATGATTAGGAAGATTGAGAGCAAACTGGAAAGTTTTTCTAAGATTGAAGGAGGAAATAGTGAGCCAAGAGCGAATAGTGAATTAAATAGAGTTCTCGTTGGAGCAAGAGATATTGCAAAGAAAATGGGAGACAGCTATATTAGTACAGAACATTTGTTTTTGGCAAGTTACGATAATAACAGTTTTTTGAAAGATTATGGAATAAATAAGAAACAGTTTGAAACTGTACTTGAAAATGTAAGAGGAGGTAGAAAAATTATGACAGATAATCCAGAAAGTACATATGAAGCATTAGATAAATTTGGAAAAGATCTGGTTGAACTGGCTCGAAAAGGTAAACTTGATCCAATTATCGGAAGAGATAATGAAATTCGACGGGCTATACAGATTTTATCAAGAAGAAATAAAAATAATCCGATTCTGATTGGTGAGCCTGGAGTTGGGAAAACAGCCATTGCAGAAGGGATTGCACAAAGAATACTAAAGGGCGATGTGCCTGAAAATTTGAAGGACAAGACAATTTTCTCACTTGATATGGGTGCCTTGGTTGCAGGAGCGAAATATCGAGGGGAATTTGAGGAAAGATTAAAAGCGGTACTAGAAGAAATTGAAAAAAGTGAAGGAAGAATAATTCTTTTCATTGATGAAGTACATAATATTGTGGGAGCAGGGAAAACAGAGGGATCTATGGACGCTGGAAACCTTTTGAAGCCAATGCTTGCACGTGGGGAAATAAAGGTTATTGGAGCTACTACAATTGATGAGTACAGAAAGTATATTGAAAAGGATGCGGCACTTGAGCGTAGATTTCAGCCTGTAATGGTAGATGAACCGACTGTGGAAGATACAATTTCAATCTTACGTGGATTGAAAGAAAAATTTGAGATTTTCCATGGAATTAGAATTACGGATAATGCGATAGTTACAGCGGCTACAATGAGTGACAGATATATAAACGACAGATTTTTGCCAGATAAGGCGATTGACTTGATTGATGAGGCTGCTGCAAAAGTTAAGACTGAAATTAATTCAATGCCAACAGAATTAGATGAAGTGACAAGACGTGTTATGCAGCTTGAAATTGAAAAAGTGGCACTTGAGAAGGAAAAAGATCAGGCTTCTAAAGATAGACTTGTTACATTAGAAAAAGAATTGGCAGAACTTAATGAGAAAAAAGCTGCATTTAAGGCACAATGGGAAAGTGAAAAGCAGGAAGTTGAAAAAATTCAAAATATTAATACAGAAATTGAGAAAATTAAACTTCAAATTGCTGATGCACAAAGAAAAAATGACTATAACAAACTGGCTGAACTGCAATATGGTAAATTGCCAGAACTAGAAAAACAAAGGGCAGATGAAGAAGAAAAAGCCAAAAATCAAAATCCAAGTGCGAATAAATTATTAAAACAGGAAATTGACAGTGAAGAAATAGCAGAAATTGTTGGAAAATGGACTGGAATACCAGTTTCAAAATTGTTACAGGGAGAGCGTGAAAAAATCTTACATCTTGCAGAACAAATGATGAAAAGAGTAATTGGACAAGATGAAGCAATTACATCAATAAGTGACACAATAATTCGTTCACGTGCTGGATTAAAAGATCCAAACCGTCCAATTGGTTCATTCATCTTCCTAGGACCAACAGGGGTAGGTAAGACTTATTTGACAAAAACTCTTGCATTTAACCTGTTTGACGACGAAAGCAATATTATTAGAATTGATATGAGTGAATATATGGATAAATTCAGCACCACAAGATTAATCGGAGCGCCTCCAGGGTATGTAGGATATGAAGAAGGTGGTCAGTTAACAGAAGCTGTAAGAAGAAAACCTTATTCAGTAATCCTGTTTGACGAAATTGAAAAAGCTCATCCTGATGTATTTAATATTCTGTTGCAACTACTTGATGATGGAAGGCTTACAGATGGAAAAGGAAAAGTTGTAGACTTTAAGAACACTATTATCATTATGACTTCAAATATCGGAAGTGAAATCATATTGGAAGATCCGCAAGTTTCAGAGTCTACAAAAGAAGCAGTGTTAAATGAAATGAAACATAGATTCAAGCCAGAATTCTTGAACAGAATTGATGATATTATCGTATTTAAAGCATTAGGAAAAGAAAGTGTAAAAAATATTATCTCACTTATTCTTGATGAAATAAACGATAAATTAAAGGAACAATATATAAAAATTGAATTTACAGACAAAGCTCTAGATTATATTGTAAACGAGGCTTATGACCCAGCTTATGGAGCAAGACCTCTAAAACGTTTTGTTCAAAAAGATATAGAAACTAACTTATCAAAAATGATTTTGAGTAATGAAGTTCCTGAAAATAGCACGGTTGTACTAGATAGTGATGGGGAAAAATTGATTTATAATGTAAAGAAATAGATTGATGTTTGTATAGCGGAATCAAAAAATAATTTTTTAGAAGGAAGCACCAGAAATGGTGTTTCTTTTTGTTTAATACTAAAATTTATTTAAACAATGAATTTATTATAAGCTTTTTTAAAACTAGTTTTACTATAAATGGTAAAGAGTATTAATTAGAGCAAAATCAAAGTGAAGATATTCCAAAAATTTGGAAAAAGCAATAAAATATGGTAAAATGTAATGAAAAACAAAAATAACGAAAGATAAATAATAAAATACTTAATTTAGATTTAATAATTCGAAAGGTGGCTTAAAATATGGATTTTACAAAAGTCAAAGAAAATGAGGAAAGAGCAATTTTAGAAAAAAGAGAAATTGTTAAAAAGGATTTTTGGCGACAAAAATATCATATTCAAGGAATTGTGGGGTTAATTAACGATCCAAACGGATTTTCGCAGTTTAAAGGGAAATATCATATGTTTTATCAATGGAATCCATTAGGAACCAATCATAAAAATAAGACATGGGCTCATAGTGTAAGTGATGACTTATTACATTGGAAAAGGTTGAAAACGGCTTTACGTCCTGATACCTGGTATTCTAAGGATGGAGCTTATTCTGGAAGTGCGATTGTAGATGACGATAAACTTTATTTGTTTTATACAGGAAATGTGAAAGATTGTGATGGGAATAGGGAATCTTACCAATGTTTAGCAGTTTCAAGCGATGGAGAAAATTTCGAGAGATGGGAGCCAAGTATTGTAAATCAGCCTAACGGGTACACTCGACATATAAGAGATCCAAAAATTTGGAAAAAAGATGGGAAATTTTATGCAGTAATTGGTATTCAAAGTGAAGATTTGGAAGGAAAAGCAGTTTTATACAGTTCAGAAAATATAAAAGACTGGAAGTTTGAAGGGGAAATTGCAGGAGCAAATCACGGAAAACTTAAAGATTTTGGATTTATGTGGGAATGTCCTGATTACTTTCAGTTAAAAGATGAAAAAACAGGAGAAGTTAAAGATTTATTAGTATTTTCACCACAAGGATTGGAGCCGGAAGGAGATTTATACAACAACAAATATCAGACAGGATATTTATTTGGGAAATTAGATTATAAAAAAACTGAATTTGAAATTTCATCAGATTTTGTCGAAATTGACAGAGGAAATGACTTTTATGCACCACAGTCAATGGAAGATGATAAAGGGAGAAGACTTATCGTAGGCTGGATGGGAATTCCAGAAGAAGAAGATTTTCCAACTGTAAAAAGTGAATGGCTTCACTGCCTAACTTTACCAAGAGAACTTAAAGTAATAGATGGAAAACTTTATCAAGTGCCTATAAAGGAAATGGAAAGTATCCGTGGAGAAAAAATTGAGTTTAGTGGAAAAGTGACTGGAGAAGTGAAAGTTGGAACAGGAGCAACTTATGAATTAAAAGCTAAATTTACTGATTTTAATTCTGATTTTGGATTAAAATTACGAACTGGTAAAAATAGTGAAACAGTTTTAAAATTTGACTATAATGATAAAAAATTTGTACTAGACAGAACAAAAGGTGAACAAGCTGATAAAAGATTAAGAAAAGTTTATCTTGGAGATATTTCGGAATTGGAACTTACTGTGTTTGTGGATAATTCTTCTGTGGAAGTGTTTATTAACGGCGGACAGGAAGTATTTTCATCAAGAATATTCCCTGAAAAAGAGGCGAATGGAATAATCGTTTTTGCTGATAAAGATGTAAATGTGGAAATAGAAAAATGGGAATGGAAATAAAGTTTTTTAAGTAAGAGAGGAAGAAATTGATAAAGAAAAAGAATATAAAATTAGATATAGTAAATTTACTAGATGAAATTCAGAATGGAAAATACAGTAATATCCAGTTAAATTACTATTTTTCTAAAAAAAATTATACAAAAAAAGAAAAAATGTTTATTACAAATGTAGTAAATATTGTGATAAAAAATTTGATTTATATTGATTATCTGATTGGGAAAAGTGTTAGGAATGTTAAAAAACGAAAAATAAAGCAGCTTTTGAGAATTTCGGTTGCTCAATTATTTTTTATGGAATCGGATAATGCGGGAGTTATTTTTGAGGCTGGAGAGATTGCAAAAATTTTGAATCCACATCAAGCTGGATTTGTGAATGCGACTTTGCAGACAATTTTGAAGAATAAAGAAAAATTTGATGAGGAAATTCCGAAAGATAACAGGGAAAGTATTGTTTTGTCCTATCCGCAATGGTTTGTGAATAAGATGAAAATTGATTATCCTGATGATTATTTAGAAATGCTTAAATCTTATAAAAAAAGAAGTTATTTGTCAGTTAGATTTGATAAAAATAAAATTACGAGAGAAAAATTTGAGGAATTGCTGAAGAATATTAAGACAGATGTCTTATTTTCTGTTGGAGAAGTTTATTATTTATTAAATGCAAATATTTTTGATACAGAAATTTATAAAAATGGAGATGTTGTGATTCAGGATGCATCATCTTATCTGGCAGTGAGAAATTTAGGCGTGAAAGATGGAGAAACTGTGCTTGATGCTTGCTCTGCTCCTGGTGGAAAATCTCTTGCGATTTTACAGCTGTTTAATCCTAAAAAGTTGATTTCTACTGATATTCATGAGCATAAAGTGAAATTATTGAATGAACTTAAAGGTAAATATGATTACAGCAATTTTGAAGTAAAATTGAATGATGCCACACAAATTGAGAATTTAGATATAATGTTTGACAAGATACTTTTAGATATGCCCTGCAGCGGACTTGGAGTTCTTAGGAAAAAGCCTGAAAAAATATATGATTTGACGACAAATGATATAAAAAATTTAAAGAAACTTCAGAAAAAAATATTTGAAAGTGCATATAAATCTTTAAAAAATGGTGGAGAAATGGTTTACAGCACTTGTACATTTTCTAAAAATGAGAATACTAATAATATTCAGTATTTTCTCGAAAAATATGAAGATTTAGAAATTATGGAAGTAGAGCTTCCTGAAAATATTGACAATATAAGAGATGAATTTGGGGGAATTTATATTTCATATAAAAATGAATATTTAGATGGGTTTTATATTGCAAAATTAAGAAAAAAATAAAAAATTTTTGAGTATAGTAAACTAAAAATGAAATTAAATTTTTTAGAGCTAGTTTATAAAATAGAAATAAATTTGAAAACGAAATATTCTATAAAAGTACAGAAAAAATAATTGAAAGGACATATTTGGAATGCGATTTGATTTGGATGATGATGTAAAATTCATATTGGAACAACTGAATAAAAACGGAACAGGATTTCTTGTTGGTGGAGCAGTTAGAGATAGAATTCTAAATAAGGATCCTGGTGATTATGATTTCGCAACTGATATAGGTTATTCAGAATTAAAAAGAATCTTTGCAGATTATAGCCCAAAGGAAATGGGAGCCCATTTTGGGATTCTTATGATAAATGTCAATGGAAAAAGTTATGAAATAGCAAAATTTCGTAAAGAAACAGGAGTTTACAACAGTAGATACCCAAAGGAAATAAAATTTGTAAAAACAATCGAAGAAGATTTAGCAAGACGTGATTTTACAATAAATTCACTTGCTTACAGCAAACAAACTGGAATAGTTGATTTGTATGGCGGAAGGCAGGATATTAGAAGGAAAGTTATAAGATTTGTAGGAAAACCTAAGTTAAGGATAGAAGAGGATGCACTTAGAATTTTGAGGGCCTTCAGATTTATTTCAAAGTTAGGATTTAATTTGGATAAAAAAACATCAGAAGCTATTTATAAAAAAAGGAAATTTTTGTCAAAAATATCTAAAGAGAGAATTTTTGACGAATTAAGTAAAATTTTAATGGGGAAGTATTCAAAAAAAGCTTTTATCGAAATGAAAAAATTACGAGTTTTAGAAATAATAATTCCAGAATTTCGTTATACCTATAATTTTAATCAGAATAATCCCAATCATACTGATGACTTGTTTAACCACATTATAAAAGTTATCCATCTTTGTGATTATGATTTGATAACGAGATTTGCCGCACTTTTTCACGATTTAGGGAAAATAAATGTGAAAATTATTGATGCAAAAGGTATTTTTCATTTTTATGGACATGAAAAAGAAAGTGCATTAATTGCGGAAGAAGAGTTGAGACATCTTAAAGCTTCTAATGATTTTACAAATTCAGTAAAAAAAATTGTAAAAAATCATATGTTAATTTATCAGGACGTTTCAGATAAGACGTTGAAAAAGCTGATTATAGAAATGGAAGAAAAAAATCTAAAAAGACTTTTCAATTTATTTTATGCAGATTTAAATTCTAAAGGAATTAGCAGAAAAAAAGAAAATGAAAAGATTTTGAAAAATTTTTGGGATAAAATTGAAAATATAAAAAAACAGGGGAAAATACCACAGTTTAATGATTTGGATATAACTGGAATTGATTTGATTAATCTCAAATTTAGTAATCGTGAGATTGGGGAAGTAAAAAATAAGCTGTATGAACTTGTCTTAGGAGATGAAATTGAAAATGAGAAGGAAGCATTATTAAAATATATTGTAAAGCATTACAACCTAAATGACAAATTTGAGTATGAAAATTCATGTGGAGCGATTGTTTTTAATGAAAATACTGAGAAAATTTTGCTTGTGAAAATGCACAATGGTAACTGGGGATTTCCAAAAGGACATATCGAAAACAATGAAACAAAGGAAGAAACAGCAATTCGTGAAGTTCACGAAGAAACAAATGTAAATATAAAAATTATTCCAAATTTTGAACGTGAAATAAAGTATATTCCAAACGAAAAAACTATTAAGAAAGTTACGATTTTTGCAGGAATTACACAAGAGGAAGATGTCAAGATTGATACTTTTGAAATTGAGGCTTTTCAGTGGTGTACTTACGAAGAAGCATTAAAGCTAGTTACTTATAAATTACAGAAGGATGTACTGGAAAAGGCAAGAAAAGTATTTGTAAAGTCGAAAACAGGTTAGAGTTTAGAAAAATAAATGTATGAGGAAAATGAAGTAAAAAAATGAAAACAGAGAAAATTTTAGGTTATGAAGTTCACAGAAAAAAAGTAAAAAATATAAATTTACGAATAAAGCCCAATATGGAAGTTTATATTTCTGTGCCAATGAATTTACATCGTGATTATATCGAAAATTTTATCCGTTCTAAAGAAGGATGGATAAAAAGTGTTTTGAAAAAAGTTGAAGATGTGAAGGAAAAACAGAAGGGATTTGAGTACAAAACTGGTGAAATTCATAAATTTTTGGGAAAAGAATACTATTTAACTGTGAAACTAGGAAACTTTAATGGAGTGAATTTAATAAATAATGAAAAAAAGCCGAGTATAATTTTAACAGTTAATGAAAATATTTTGGAAAATATTGACGAAAAGAAAAAAATTATAGAAAAATGGTATTTTGAAAATGCAAAAAAATTATTTCCGCAATTTATGGAAAAATGGCTAAAAATATTGGATGAACATGTGGAGAAAGTAGCAATAAAGCCTATGAAGACTAGATGGGGTTCGTGTAATTATGTAAAAAAGTATATAAATCTTAATACAGAGCTTATAAAAAGAACACCTTTTGAGATAGAATATGTGGTTTTACATGAATTGACACATTTAAAATATCCAAATCACGGGAAAGGTTTTTACAATTATATCGAAAGATATATGCCAAATTACAAAATTGCTGAAAAAATGCTAAATGCTAAACATTAAGAATATTTTTTCTTTAATACTATTTCCCGTTTAAATAGCAAATGTTTAACAAATTTTTAATTACATACTATTTAGCAAGGAATTAAAACTTTTGGTTCTTAATATAGTTTTTATTTTATAAGAAGATTTAATATTGGATTATTTTATTTAATATCAGCTTTTTACTATTTTTATTCGTTTTTTTCTTTTTTTCGCAGGATTGCTCATTGCCGCAAATCCTGCACCTATGGCTAGACTACGACTTTTATTTGTCCAACTCCGAAACTCCTCCTTGCAGTCGTCAAACAGTCGTAGTTGAACAAATAAAAGCTCCGTCAGTATTAAATTATATTTTAATTATTTAGCAATATTAGGATTTTATCCGTTGTTTAAATGAGGTTTAGTATAAATTAAAAGAGGAACTATCATTCAAAGATAGTTCCTTTATTTTTTTATTGACTTAATTAATTAGTATCTGTTATATCATAATCTACTAAAATTTCAATTTCTCCATTTTCATAAACAAAAAGTCCAGTAACAGCTTCGTGAGGCAAGTCACTATGCATTTTCTCGGCTGCTTTACGAATATATCCTTTTTGTGTTTCATCATCAGTAGGACAACCAGCACAGTCGCTATGCCCTGCCACAAAGATATGGTCAGATTTATGTTTATTAACCGAAATTAAAACAACCTTATCTTCTATTTTTTTTAAATAACCCTCATCACTAACAATTTTATTTACCGCTCCTGCATCAGTAATGGTATCAACAAAAGTATATCTATAATTACTTCTGATATATTCATTCAAAATATGAATAAATCTCCCATCCATACAGCATACTAAAGTACAAAACATAATATCCTCCCTCATTCAAACAACTATAGATTTTAAATTATTACAAATTTGAAGTCGCTTGAAAAATATCTTAAAGATGTTGAGATTATAGCATATTTATTGATAAAAATCAAAAATTTTAACTTAGTAAATTTTCTAGAAAATATTCAATCACATATTCTGCACATTTTATCCCATCAACTGCCGCCGACATAATCCCGCCAGCATATCCTGCACCTTCTCCACAAGGCATAAGACCTTCAATATTTGAGAAAAATCTCTCATTTCTAGGAATTTTCACTGGAGATGAACTACGGCTTTCGACAGCTGACAGAATTGCGTCATAATTAGCAAAACCCTTTATTTTTTTATCCATTAAGGTAATTCCTTCTTTTATGGAATCGTTTATAAATTGTGGAAAAATTTCATTTAAGTTTGCAAATTTGTAGCCTGCTAGGTAGCTTGGCTTTACTTTTCCTAATTTTGTTGAAATTTTATCATTTACAAAATCGCCAAATAGCTGAATAGGGGCTTTGTAATCTTTTCCGCCAAGCTCGAATGCTTTTTCTTCCAATTTTCTTTGAAATTCGACTCCAGCTAGAACGCTTTCTCCTGGGAAATCTTCAGGAAATACATTTACCAAAATTGCTGAATTTGCATTTTCCAAATCTCTCTGTGAATAACTCATTCCATTTACAACAAGTCTGCCTTCTTCGCTTGAAGATGGTACAACGACACCTCCAGGACACATGCAGAATGTATAAGCTCCACGTCCATTGCTTGTCTTTACATTTAATTTATATTCTGCAGCAGGTAATTTATCAGCAAATTTTCCATATTGCGAGTAATTTATCATACTTTGAAGATGCTCAATTCTGACTCCTACCGAAAAAGTTTTCCGTTCCATTGCCACATTTTCTTCATTCAGCATAAAGAAAGTTTCTCTTGCGCTATGTCCAATTGCGATAACTACAATATTTGTTGGAATTTCATAAATTTTATTTTTATCAGAATTTTCTACATTTTCAACTAAAATGCTTTTTATTTTGTTATTTTCAGAATCAGATTTTTCATAGTTTACTTTTACAAGTTTTGTACTAAAACGGTACTCTCCTCCAAGGTTTTCGATTTTATGCCTAATTTTACGCATTATTTCGATTAATTTATCAGTTCCGATGTGGGGTTTGGACATATAATTTATTTTTGGATCAGCACCAGCGAGAATTAATTCGTCATAAACCTTCTGAATCCGAAAATTATTTGTATTCGTGTTTAGTTTCCCATCTGAAAATGTTCCGGCTCCTCCTTCTCCAAACTGTACATTCGAATATTTATCAAGTTTTCCAGTTTTGAAAAAATTATAAACATCCTTTTCACGCTCATCTACATTTTTTCCCTGCTCAATGATAATTGGTTTTAATCCAGCTTCAGCAAGCACAAGTCCAGCAAAAATTCCGGCAGGTCCGCTTCCAACAATAACAGGACGTTTCACATTCTCAGTTTCTGTAAAGTTCTCAATTTTTTCCGTAGAATAAGGTTTTTTCTCAATTTTTCGGACATTTTTCACATTTTCAAATCTTTTCTTTTCTATTTCTTCATCAAAGTTAAAGGAAATATCCACCGCATAAACAAATACGATATTATCTTTTTTTCTAGCATCAATTGCCTGTCCTGCGATTTCAAATGATTTTACTTTATTCTCATTGATTTTGTAAAGTTTGTAAACTGTTTTTTTTAAATCATTTTCACTGTGTTTTACAGGCATTTTTATATTATTTATTCTAATCATTTTTCTCCTTAATTAGTTTGGTTGTTTTTAAAAGTTTTTAACATTATTTTTCGTTCTAAATAGTAAATTTGCTATAAATCTATTTTAGTAAGGGAGTTAAATTTTCTTGTTATCAAGTAAATAAAATACTATTTTTATAAAATTTATTATTAAGATATTTAATTTATTGAAATTTTAAATTATACTGTTTTTTTTAAAGATTTTTTCCTAAAAAATATCCAGAAGTCCACGCCCATTGCAGGTTAAATCCACCGCATTCACCATAAACATCCAGTATTTCTCCAGCGAAATACAGATTTTTAATTTTTTTTGATTCTAAATTTTCTAGATTTACTTCACTTAAAGGAATACCGCCAGCAGTGACTTGAGCTGCTTTAAAGCCATTTGTATCAACAATTTTTATTCTATATTTTTTTAAAGTTGTACAGATTTTACGAATTTCGTTGTCTGTAAGTTCATTTATACTTTTCGATAATTTTTCAATTCCTGCCGATTTTGTTAAAAATTGTCCCAGTTTTTTATTGACAACTCCATTAAAAAATTGTTCCATTGTAAAATCCTTTAATATTGTTCGACGTTTTTTCAAAATTTCAAAAATTTCATTATAAGTAAATTTTGGCATAAAGTCAATTTCAAATTCCACGTTTCTGTAAATTGGAAAAACATACGAAATATTGAAAACTACATTTCCAGAAATTCCAAAGTCCGTAAAAAGTAGTTCCCCATCATAAGTACAAATTTTTATTTTCTCTCCACTTTCGTTTTCTCCAAAAGCCGTAACTTCCACATCCGACTTAATACCCTTTAATCCTTTAATTTTTTCTTTTTCTGCCTTTAGCTGTACAATAACGGGTGTTAATTCTGTGACAGTATGCCCAAAACTCTTTGCAAGTTCATAGCCACTTCCATTTGATCCAAGTTCAGGATATGACTTTCCTCCAGTTGCAAGCACTACCTTTTTGGCAATTATCTGCCTTTTATCCTCAGATATTATCTTAAAATCGAACATTTCCTTTTCAATTTTTGTAACATAAAAGTCTGTAATTATCTCTATTCCAAGGCTTTGTGCATAAAATCTGAGTCCATCTACAATTGATGCAGCTTGTCCGCTAAGTGGATAAACTTTTCCACGATTTTCTTCATTACAAATAATTCCGACTTCATCTTCAAAGAATTTCATTGCATCCTGTGAAGTAAAACTCTCCAAAATTTTCTCAATAGGCTGCTTAATTTTTTCAATTCCAAAATAATTTCTATTGGAAGCATTTACATTTGTCAAGTTACATCGTCCATTTCCAGTTGTAAGCACTTTTTTCAGAACCCTCTCCTTTCTTTCCAGAATGACGACATCTTTCCCATTTTTCTTTGCAGTAATCGCTGTCAGAAAACCTGAAGCGCCGCCTCCAATTATTGCTATTTCTCTTTTCATCTTATGATTCCATTCTCCTAAATATTTATGATAAATTTTTTAAATTTTATTAATTTTTTGTTTAAATGCTAATTTATAAAATAAAAACGAGCCGTGTGCTCGTTTTTTTGTATGAAAGAAGTCTAAATGTAGAGATGGGGCGTCTCTATTAGACAGTTATTTATATCACATATATGTATATTTGTCAATATTCTAAAAAAATTCAAAATTAATTTTTTGTTGTAAATATTTAAAATTTATACTTCCAATATTTACAAATATTGGAATTTACCTTGCTTTTTTATTTAGAATATGTTATTCTTTGCTTATGAAAATATTGAAATTTATGAAAAAAAATAGTATATTATAGAGTAGTTAAATTTTATGAAAAAATAGGAGGTAATATGGCTTTAATTATACAGAAATATGGCGGAACTTCCGTTGCAAATGCCGAGAGGGTAAAGGAAGTGGCTAAAAGAGTTGTAAAGTATAAAAAGGCTGGACATGATGTAATCGTTGTTGTTTCTGCACCGGCTGGTAGGACTGATGAGCTAATAAAAAGAGCTTATGAGTTGTCAGATTCGCCAAATAAACGTGAATTTGATATGCTTTTGACTTCAGGAGAGCAGATTTCGATTGCATCACTTGCGATTGCTGTAGCTGATATGGGAGAAAAGGTTGTTTCGTTAAATGCTTTTCAAGTTAATTTTAAAACGACATCTGTGCATACAAAAGCTAAAATTATTGACATTGATACACAAATTATACAGGAAAAACTAAATGATGGAAATGTAGTCGTATTTGCTGGATTTCAAGGAATTACTGAAAATAATGAAATTACTACACTTGGACGTGGCGGTTCCGATACAACCGCTGTTGCACTAGGAGCAGCTCTTAATGCTGATGAAGTGGAGATTTACACTGATGTTGACGGAGTTTATACAGCAGATCCGAGAATTGTAAAAAATGCAAAAAAATTAGAAACAATTTCCTATCAGGAAATGCTGGAACTGGCTGCTTCAGGAGCAAAAGTCCTGCATCCAAGATCAGTTGAAATTGCAGCAAAATATGGTATAAAAATACATTTACGTTCATCATTTGACGATTCTGAAGGAACGATTGTACAAAGGGAAGAAGGATTTGATGAAATAGGAAATCAAAATATTAACATAAAAGGAGAAGCTATGGAAAAAGTAAAAATCGCTGGTATTACCTCTTCTAAAAATGAAGGAAAAATAACACTATTTGGAGTACCTGATAAGCCAGGAATTGCTGCAAAAGTATTTTCTAGACTTGCTAAGGAAAAAATTAATACAGACATAATCTTGCAAAGTTCAAGTGCAAACAAAGAATTAAATAATATATCATTTACTGTAAAAAGTGATGATTTGAAGGAAGCTGTGGCTATTTCGGAACAGATAAAAGAGAATATTGGGGCTGAAGGTGTTTCATATGAAGAAAAAATTGCAAAAGTCTCTGTTGTTGGAATCGGATTAAAAAGTCACTATGAAACTACTGCTGAAATATTTGATACACTTGCTGAAAATAATATAAATATAGATATGATTTCTTGCTCAGAAATCAATGTTTCTTGCATTATTCATGAAAATGATGTGGAAAAAGCAGTAAATGCACTTCATAAAAGATTCATTGAAATGGATAGCTAAGCTAGAAACAAAATATCAGAATAACCAAAAGAGAGGACTTTAGAAAATATGAAAATAGGAATTATTGGATTAGGAACTGTGGGAGAAGGAGTTTTTAAGGTATTAACAAATGAAAAGGAAAGCATTTTTGAAAAGTCAAGAGCTGATATTGAAGTAAAATATGCTTGTGATTTAAATATTGAACGTGAATTTTCATTTGATTTTGATAAATCAGTTCTTACAAATGACTACAAAAAAATATTAAATGACCCTGAAATTAAGATTGTTGTAGAGCTAATTGGTGGAGAAACTATTGCAAAACAGATAATTATTGAAGCATTTCAAGCTAAGAAAAGTGTTGTTACAGCAAACAAGGCACTAATTGCAAAATATGGAGTAGAATTGTTTCAATTGGCAAAGGAAAATGGAGTTTCATTCCTGTTTGAAGCTGCTGTTGGTGGAGGAATTCCTATTGTAACACCTTTGATGGAGAGTCTAGTTGCAAATACAGTTACTGAAATTCGTGGAATTATGAACGGAACTTCAAATTATATTTTGACAAAAATGAAAGAAGATAATTTATCATTTGATGAAGCACTAAAAATTGCCTCTGAAAAAGGGTATGCGGAAGCTGATCCTACTTATGATGTAGATGGAATTGATGCGGGACATAAAATAAATATTCTTGCCTCACTAGCCTATGGAGGTTCAATCAAGTTCAAAGATATGCAATTATCAGGAATAAGAGAAATCAGCACAGTTGACATTTTCTCAGCAAACCAACTAAACTCAACTATAAAATTAATTGCAAGCTCAAAACTTTTATCTGATAAATCAGTACAAATTTCAGTAGAGCCAACATTAATTCCAAACAGCGAAATTTTAGCAAAAGTTGACGATGTTTACAATGCGATTGAAACAACAGGTTCTTATACAGACAAAACTTTATTTTATGGAAAAGGTGCAGGAATGGATCCAACTGCATCAGCGGTAGTTGCAGACATCGTAAAAATTGTAACAAGAAACCATATTGAATCAGATTATTTCTTTAATTCTACAAAAGTATTTGAAATTGTGGACTCAAACACAGTGAAAGATTCTTACTATATAAGAGTTTCAGATGACTTTGATATAGAAAATTCGCCATTTGAACTAATAAATCAAATTGAAAATTACTATATCATCTTAGCAAATAATATTTCAAAAAATGAAATTAACGAGATTTTGAAAGATGCAAAAGAGAAGCTTATATTGAGAGTTATGAAATAATATATTTTTATAATTTACATAATTAAAAGGGCATTTTTATGCCCCATTTTTTGTATTTTTATTATTTTGTTTCTTTTTCTTTAAATGAATTTATAAAATCAATTCTTTCTTCACATTTTTTAGCAACAAACTGTATAAAATCAGTCCAGTCACCTGTTAGCGAACCTTTTTCCAGACTTTCAAAATAAATTGCTTTTTCCGACTTTTCAATAATTATAGGAGGATAGCCATTTTTCATAAGCTCAAAATTTAGAAGGAGTCTGGAAGTTCTTCCATTTCCATCTAAAAATGGATGTATTTTAACAAATTCACCATGTAAAATAGTTGCTCTTTCTATCGGGTGCAACTCATTTGTCTCATTTCTATACCATAACATTAATTTTTCCATTTCAGGAAGTATCATGTAAGGCTGTGGTGGAATATGCTCTGCACCGCTTATATAGACTGGGACTGTTCGATACTGTCCTGGATTTATATTTTCAATGCCTTTTGTTACTAAACTATGAATATCTCTTATCTCTTTTTCTGATAGTTCCGTATCATCTTTTATAATTTCTTCTAAATAATAAATGGCTTCAGCATGCCCTATTATTTCAAGATGTTCTCTCATAGTCTTCCCGCCAACAGTTATCCCATCTTCAAGCAGAACTTTTGTTTCCATCAATGTAAAAGTGCTTCCTTCAATTGCATTGCTGTTGTATGTCCATTTTATTATTAGATCCTCTCTTAATTGTTTCAATAAATGTTCATTAAGTTTTGTTTCTTTGTATTTATTTAATTTTTTATCTATTTCTTCAAAATTTATTTTATATTTTTTTATTTTCATATTATTCCTCGCTTTATTATTTTAAAAATAAACTTGAAAATTATAACTATTTTCTCGAAACTTTTGTTTTATTTAACTTTTATAAACTTAATTTCATAAAACAAGTATATCAAATTTTTTTTTGAAATACAATTTTGATTTTTAAGAAAAAATATAAAAAATCAGAAAATCCCTCAATTATTAAGTTCATTCCTGATTTTATTTTACATAAATTCTAAATTAATTATTTTACAATTTTTAAAATATCTTCCACAATTTGCTCTTTCGTTAATCTATTATTTTTAAACGCCACATCTGGAGCCACTCTATCAGTAAATTCCTTTTTGATACCATAATTTAAGACTTTCATATCAGAAGCCCCGTAGAATCTCGCAATTTTTTCTCCAAATCCACCGTCAATTACACCATCTTCTAGTGTAACAACTAATTTATGTTCTGCTTTTAATTCGTTTAGCAATGTTTCATCAATCCCTGAAGCATATCTTGGATTAATCAATGTTGCATCAATTCCATTTTCTTTTAAAAGTTCTTTTACTTCTTTTCCTAATTTGTAAAAGTTACCCAGCCCTAAGATTGCTATGTCTTTTCCTTTTTCAGTAACAAGATATTTGTTTAAGTCGCTAAAATCTTTTTGTACATTTCCTGTATCTTCTGACAATTGAGAAGGCACTCTTATTGCAACGGGATGTCCTTTGTATTCAATTGACCAGTCTAGCATTGCGAAATATTCTTCCTTACTTGTTGGAGCTAGAAATACGATATTTGGGATATTTGACACTAATGAGATATCAAACCAGCATAAGTGAGTAACATCACTCATTCCACCTAGCCCTCCGCCGAAAATAAGAATGGTAGCTGGATTATTATTTATTGCCAAATCTTGAGAAAGCTGATCGTAAGTTCTTTGAATAAATGTGCTAAAAACTCCATATATTGGTTTTCCTCCATTTTTAGCCATTCCAGAAATCATTGCTACAGCCTGTTCCTCTGCAATTCCGACATCAATAAACTGTTTTGCAAATTTTTCTCTTCTATCCCTTGTAAATCCTAAAACAGTTGGTGTTCCAGAAGTTACAACAGCTACTGTTGAATCTTTTTCCATTTTATCCATCAAAAATTCAGCAGTATCATTACTCAATCCACCAGAATAAGAATTACGTTTTTCTCCTGTTTCTGGATCAAAAGGCATTCCATAGTGCCAAGTTTCCTTATCCTTTTCAGCGTAAGGCAGTCCTTTTCCTTTTTGAGTATGCACGTGAACAACTATTGGATGATCAATATCTTTTACTTTCTCAAAAACTTCTATCAAAGCCTCCAAGTCATTTCCTTTATTCACATAAATATAGTCAAGGCCTAGTGATTTAAAATAATTGTTTTGAGCCTGTCCGTTACTTTCTCTTAATTCTCTTAAATTTTTGTAAAGCCCTCCGTGATTTTCAGCAATCGACATATCATTGTCATTTGCAATAATAATCATATTTGTATTAAGTTCAGAAGCTACATTAAGCCCTTCAAATGCTTCTCCGCCGCTAAGAGAACCATCTCCAATAATTGCAATTATATTTTCTTTTACACCACGTAAATCTCTCGCTTTAGCAAGTCCAGTTGCTAAACTGACAGATGTCGAAGTATGCCCGATTTTAAAGAAATCATGCTCGCTTTCATCTTGATTGGTATACCCTGAAACTTCCAAATACCTATCCAAATCTAAAAATCCAAATTTTCTCCCAGTAATGATTTTATGCGGATAACATTGGTGCGAAACGTCAAATACAAATTTATCAACAGGTGAATTAAATACCTTGTGTAACGCAATTATTAACTCAACTGCTCCAAAGTCAGGACCCACATGTCCCCCTTTATTGCTAACTCTGTGAAGCATTGCATCCCTAATATCCTGTGCTAATACTATTAATTCTTCTCTACTTAATTTTTTTAAGTCTTCTGGCGAATTTACTCTTTCTAATGCCATTTTTTCCCTCCTGTAATTCATCAAATTTCTTTCCTGAATTGTAACAAATATCCCTTATAATTTCAAATGCTTTTTTCTTATTAGTAATTATGCCTTTTAGTAATAGCTAAATCTAAATTATTAAATTTTGATATTTTTTTGAAAATTAAAAATATTTTTAATGGTTTAAATTATAATAAATTAACTTTGAGATTAATCAAAAAAAATTGTTGACAATAAATATTAAATATAGTAAAATAAATATATGAATAAATGTTCATACGTTTAAATAAAATAAATTTGATAAATAAAAAATGGAGGTTAAGTTCATGAAAACTAATGAATGCACATTGTTTATTGATGGGGTAGACTGCCCAAATTGTGCTGCTAAGATTGAACGTAAATTAAATACATTGCAAAGGATTAAGGCAGCTACTGTCGATTTCCTTGGAAAACGAGTTATTATAGAATCTGAGAATTTTTCGCAAGATGAACTGGCAAAATTTATTCAAGATGAAGTAAGTAAAATTAAGGACGGAGTAAAGATTTCTACTAAAAAGCTCCATGCCCACAGCCATAGTCACTCGCATTCTCATGCACACGCTCACTCCCATGATCATAGTCACGCTCATGGAGAAGAGGATACTGATAAAATAAAGAAAAAATTATTAATTGGTGGAATTTTATTTGTTTTAGGAATTTTTATTCCAAAAACTTTATTTATTCCTAAATTAGCTGTATTTCTAATAAGTTATTTCATAATTGGTGGCGATGTGCTGCTGTCTGCTGTAAAAAATATTTTGAAGGGGCAAATCTTTGACGAAAACTTTTTGATGGCGATTGCTACAGTTGGTGCATTTGCTATTGGGGAATATCCTGAAGGTGTGGCTGTTATGCTATTCTATCAGCTTGGGGAACTATTTCAAGGTATTGCAGTCAATAATTCAAGAAAATCTATTATAGCGTTAATGGATATTCGTCCTGATTATGCAAATCTTAAAACTGATAATGGAATAAAAAAAGTAAATCCCGAAGAAATAAAAGTTACTGACATTATTGTAGTAAAACCAGGAGAAAAAGTACCTTTAGATGGAAAGATTATAAATGGAAATTCAGCTTTTGACACTTCTGCACTAACAGGAGAATCGTTGCCACGTGAAGCAAAATCAGGAGATAACGTCCTAAGTGGATTTATAAATAAAACAGGGCTTGTGGAAATTGAAGTTGCAAAAGTGTTTTCAGAATCAACTGTTTCCAAAATACTTGACTTGGTGGAAAATGCCAGCAGTAAAAAGTCAAAAACAGAAAACTTTATTACAAAATTTGCAAAATATTATACTCCAGCAGTTGTAATAACAGCTTTAATTATGGCAATTTTCCCTCCATTGTTAATTTCAGGCGCAACATTTACAGACTGGATTTATCGTGCTTTAATTTTCCTTGTTGTATCTTGTCCATGTGCTTTGATTATCTCTATTCCATTAGGGTTTTTTGGTGGAATTGGTGGTGCTTCAAAACACGGAATTCTGGTAAAAGGTGCAAATTATCTGGAAGCATTGAATGATGTGGAAAGTGTCGTTATGGACAAAACTGGAACTTTGACAAAAGGTATCTTCAAAGTTACTGAAATAAACGTTGAAAATAATGTAAAAATAAATGACTTTGAAAATAATAAAACTGATTTGACACAATCTTTACTATTAAAATATGCTGCACATATTGAAAAATTTTCAAATCATCCTATTGCACAGTCAATAGTTTCTGAATATGAAAATACTGTTGCAAAAATTGATGAAAGCGTTATAAAAGATTTTGAAGAAATTTCAGGATTTGGAATAAAGGCTAACATAAATAATCATCAGATTTTAGCTGGAAATTCTAAATTGATGAACTTGGAAAATATTAAATTTACTGAAAAAGAAAATTTAGGAACTGTAATTTACATTGCATTTGATGGGCAATATATCGGAAATGTCCTAATTTCTGATGAAATAAAAGCAGATTCTCCAAAAGCAATCAAAGGAATGAAAGCAAACGGAATCAAGGAAATTATAATGCTTACTGGTGATAACAATGCAATTGGTAAAAACATTGCTCAAAAGCTTGGGATTGATAAAGTTTTTGCTGAACTGCTTCCAAATGAAAAAGTTGAAAAACTGGAAGAAATTTACAAGACTAAAAGTGAAAAAGGGAAGGTTGTATTCGTAGGAGATGGAATAAATGATGCTCCTGTACTTGCCAGAGCCGATATTGGAATCGCAATGGGAGGTGTTGGAAGTGATGCTGCCATCGAAGCTGCTGATGTTGTAATAATGAACGATGAACCTTCAAAAATCGTAACTGCTATGAAAATAGCCAAAAAAACTAAAACAATTGTTTGGCAAAACATTGCTTTAGCATTTGCTGTAAAATTAATAGTTCTAATTCTAGGGCTTTTTGGGGATGCAACAATGTGGGAAGCTGTATTTGCAGACGTTGGTGTTGCCTTACTTGCTGTATTGAATGCAACTAGAGTTTTGAAATATAAAGTTGATGAAAATTAAAATGTAAATAAAAAATCGGAAGAAAATATCTGACAAATTAGATTAACTTCCGATTTTTTTTTATAAAAAGAAAAGTTTGCAAATAATAATAAAATTTGTTATCATAAATTTGAGAAAATTATTTGAAAATATTCAATTGCAAGGAGAGATGGCTGTGGGAAATATTATTTCTATGAATGATATGAAAAAAAAGGAAATTCTTGATATTTTAGAGCTGGCAAGAAAGATTGAAGATTGTTCAGAAGAGAAAAAATTAAAATTTTTACATGGAAAAATAATTGCAACATTATTTTTTGAACCAAGTACACGAACAAAAATGTCTTTTGAATCAGCAGCAATGCGATTGGGAGCTAATATTCTCTCGTTACCGCCTGTAGAACAGTCATCTGTTCAAAAAGGAGAATCATTTACTGATACAATTAAAATGGTAGAAAGCTATTCAGATTTAATAGTTGTAAGGCATCCGCTTGATGGAGCGGCAAAACTTGCCTCAGAAACTTCAAAGAAGCCTGTGATTAATGCAGGAGATGGATCAAATCAGCACCCTAGTCAGACTTTACTTGATTTATATACAATTCTTGATGAAAAAGGAACACTTGAAAATTTAAAAATAGCATTTGTTGGAGATTTGAAATATGGAAGAACAGTTCACTCACTTGCAAAAGCACTTACACACTTTAATCCATCGGTAATGTATTTTGTAGCACCGCAGTCATTGCAGATGCCTGAATATTTACTGGAAGATTTAAAAAAAAATGGGATAAAATATGAGATTTTAGAAGATTTTAGGGACTGTATTGATAAAATTGATGTTTTTTACATGACCAGAATTCAGAAAGAACGATTTCCAGATATTAAGGATTACGAGAAAGTAAAAGGAATTTATGTTATAAATCGTGAAAATATAGTTGGAAAATGTAAAGAAGATATGATAATTCTTCATCCCTTGCCAAGGGTAGATGAGATTGAAACAGATTTAGATGATACAAAATATGCACTATATTTTAAGCAGGCCAAAAATGGTATTCCAGTAAGGCAGGCTATGATGATGACTGTATTAGACAAAAATAAGGAGTTTTTTAATCAAGATACAGAATATAAGAATTCCCAAAATATCAATTATATAAAAAATATGAAATGCAATAATTCAAAATGTATTTCAAATCACGAAAATATTGAAGCAAAATTTATTCATATAAAAGAAGATTCTGAAAAATTAGATGAAAATAATTTGGAAGAAAAAACGAAATATAAATGTTTTTATTGCGAAAAAGTAATTTTGGAAGATGAAATAAAAATTCAATAGTTAATTTAAAAATAGTTTATTAAAGAAAGGAAAAGAGATGCCTAGAATAATTATAGAATCAAAAATATCTCCTAATGGTGCAGGAGATAGGTTTAAATTAAAAATAAATGATGAAAAAATTGTAGAAGTAAAATTTAATGAAAAAACAGAAATTGATGTAGACTATGGAGAACAAACGCTTCAAGTATACAATAATTTTTTAATAAAAACTCCTAAAAAAGTTATAAATGTGGAATCAGATAATCAAAACTACAGAATAACACTTCATTTTAAAGCATGGGGAATTACTTTTGCCTTTCAGATTCTAATGGTAATATTAATTATGAATTTACATCAGACAGCTGTTTTTATTGCAATTCCAATATTTATTTTAGAAATTTTGATTCTAATTTTTATGGGAATGTTTGAAATAAAAGAAGTTAAAAGGAAGGAAGATTAGAATGGCTAGAATTGATGAGAGAGCAAAAGATAGAATATTTGTTGCGCTGGATTATGATAATATGGAAGATGCAAAAAGACTTGTAGAGAAACTTGGAGATAATATTTCAATGTATAAAGTTGGGCTTGAGAGCTATCTAAATACAGACGGGAAATTAATAGATTATTTGCACGAAAAGGGGAAAAAAGTATTTTTGGATTTAAAATTTCACGATATTACGAATACTGTGAAAATGGCTTGTGCGAATGCTATTAAAAAAAATGTATTTATGTTTAATATTCATTGTTCAAATGGAAGCAAAACTATGAAAGAAGTTGCTGAATTGGTAAAGGAAAGTAAATCAGAAAGCCTTTTAATTGGAGTGACAATTTTGACAAACTTGGGTGAAAATGATATTTTTGAAATGTATAAAAGTGATTTAAAATTAGAGGAAATTGTTTTGAATCTTGCCACAATTGCCAGAAATAGCGGAATGCACGGAATTGTGTGTTCACCCCAGGAGTCAAAGGACGTAAAAGAAAAACTAGGAGAGAATTTTGTAACAGTCTGTCCTGGGGTACGTCCTAAATTTACATTAAATGCTGATGGGAAAAGTAATGATGACCAGACACGAATTATGACGCCAGCAGATGCAATAAAACAGGGGGTAGATTTTCTTGTAGTTGGGCGCCCAATAACTAGGGCTGCAAATCCAGAAGAAAGTGCAAAATTAATTTTGGAGGAAATTTCAGAAGCATTATAAAGGACTATTTCAAAGAAATAAAAAATTAAAGTAATAAAAAAAATCAAATTTTAGAATAGAATAAATAGAATTCAAAGATAACTGTATTAAAATAGAGTGTACAAAATTTAAAAAAAATAAGGAGAAAATTTATGAAAAAAAATTTATTGTTATTAACATTGGGAATTTTGGCAGTATGTCAGTTAGGGTATAGTGAAAATACAGATGTTAAAGTTGAAAAAACTCAGATGGAGGATGTAAAACAGACTCAAGAAGAGGTAAAAACAAATGAAACGGAAAATACAGAAAACACAGAAACAGAATTAAAACAATCACAAGAACAAGAAGCAGAAGAAACAAAAGAAACAAATCAAGCACCAAGACAAGTTCAAAAGGAAGCACCAAAAACTAAAAGACTTACTCCAGAACAAGAAAGAAGGTTAGAAGCAAAAGCTAAAAGAAATAAAGAAAAAAACATGACATTAGATGAAAAATTGGATTTACAGATTTTAAAAATGGAAAGATTGCTAAAAAGTTTAGAAGGAAAATAAAAGATAAAGTATTAAGGAAATATGAGTATATCTATAAAACTTAGGAGTAAAACATGGAAGATAACAAGATTATCATTCTAAAAAATGGCATTGATGTTTTTGGAAATAAAATTGAAATTTTAATAAATGATGAAATTATTAAAAAAATTTCTGAAAATATTGATGAAAGCAGATTTAAAAATAACAAAAATGTCAGAATCATTGATGTTGAAGAAAAATTAATAATGCCAGGAGTTATTGATGTGCATACGCATATGAGAGAACCAGGAATTACCTACAAAGAAGATTTTACAACAGGTTCACGTGCGTGTGCCAAAGCTGGTATTACGACTTTTTATGATATGCCAAACACAATTCCGACGACCACAACGTTAGAAAATTTGCTGGAAAAGAAAAAATTAGCAAGTAAAAAGTCAATTGTGAATTTTGGATTTCATTTTGGTGGAAGTAAAAATGATAACGTTGAGGAAATGAAAAAGGTTTTGAGAAATGGCGAAGCAAATACAGTAAAAATTTTTATGAATGTAACGACTGGAGAGATGCTTATCGAAGATGATAAAATCTTGAAAAAGGTATTTGAAAATTCTGAATTGGTACTGGTTCACGCTGAAAATGATATGATTGACAAGGCAATAGAATTAAATAAAAATTATGGAAAAGGACTTTATGTTTGTCATATCCCATCAGCGGAAGAATTAAAAAAAGTTATAAGTGCCAAGAAAAATAAAGAATTAAATACAAAAGAGCATCCAATTTATGCTGAAGTTACGCCTCATCATTTATTTTTAAATACTGAGATTCGTGAAAGTACAGAGCGGAATAAAATGCTTCTAAGAATGAAACCTGAATTAAGAGAAAAATCTGATAATGAATTTTTATGGGAGGCAATAAATCAAGGAGAAGTTGATACAATTGGAACAGATCACGCACCACATCTAATAAGTGAAAAATTGGAAAAAATTACGTTTGGAATGCCAGGAGTAGAAACTTCACTTGCACTTATGATAAATGCCTTCAACGAAGGGAAAATATCACTTGAAACAATACAAAAGTTAATGTGTGAAAATCCTGCAAAAATAATGAAAATTGAAAAAAGAGGAAAGTTGCAGGAAGGTTTTTTTGCCGATATAATTGTAGTTGATACACAAAAAGATTGGATTGTCGGTGTAGATGACACAATTGAATCAAAATGTGGCTGGACTCCTTATGAAAACTGGAAATTAAAAGGAAAAAACACAATGACAATTGTAAATGGAAAAATTATTTATGAAAATGGGAAAATTAATGATATTCCTAAAGGAAAAGAAATCAAATTTTCAGAATAAATCATTTACCTATATGTTAATAACTAATAAATAGTTTAGAAATAAAACAAAAATCAAAATTTGAAAGGAAATGATAAAATGGCTAATTTAACATTGGAAGAAAAAGTAGCAAAGGCATTATTTGATGTGAAGGCAGTAAAAATCAATGTAGGAGAGCCTTTTACGTTTGCATCTGGAATAAAGAGTCCAATTTATTGCGATAATCGTTATGTATTAGGATTTTCAGATGAGAGAGATACAATTGTAGAAGCATTTGTTGAAAAGCTTGATAAAAATGTGGAAGTAATTGTGGGAGTTGCAACAGCTGGTATACCTTGGGCTTCGTTTATCGCTGACAGAATGAAAAAACCGCTTGCATATGTAAGAAACAAACCAAAAGATCATGGTGCGGGAAAACAGATTGAAGGTGCAGAAGTAAAAGGGAAAAAAGTCGTTGTAATTGAAGATTTGATTACAACAGGTAAAAGTAGCCTTATTGCAGTTGATGTGCTTCAAAAGGAAGAAGTGAAGGAACTGGAAGTAAAATCAATTTTTTCTTATGGATTTGACAGTGCAAAAGCAAATTATGCGAAATATAACTGTAAATTCAGTTCACTTTCAAATTTTGATGTTTTAATAAAATTATTGGCTCAAACGGATTATTTGACACAGGAAGAAGCAAAAATTGCTTTGGAATGGAGTAAAAATCCTGAAAAATGGGGAAGATAATAATTCTTAAAATAAATATTTAAAAAATTTGAAAATAAAAAATATAAATGAAGTAACTAAATATGAAAAGAATATTATCAATTATTGTAGGACTAATTCTGATGCTAACATTAGCAAGTTGTCAAAATGGAAAAAAATTTGCTGAGAATGACTTGAAAGAATCAATGGAAGCTCTTCAAAAAGGAAATTTTTCTGTATTAAAAGTTGATAAACAAACTGAAGATGCATTCAAGGCATTTGAGGGAGCATATGAAAAGATGTCCTATAAAATTAACAAGACGACAGAGAAAAATAAAGATAAAATCCTTTTAAATGTTACTATGAAGTATCCTGATTTATCAGCAACAGCAGAAATGTTTAAAGACAAAATATCAAAAGAAGTTCAATCATTGAGTGGAAAATCAGATGAAGAATTTAATAAGCAAAGCATGCCAATTTTAAAGGAAGTGGTAAATGAGAAATTAAATGATTCTAATTTAAAATATTTTGAGGAAACATTTGATATTACATATGTAAAACAGGGGGATAACTGGGAAATAGAGGAAAATAATCCACAATTTATTAAAGCGGTATCCTTTAATTTTCCAATATAGTTTATTCAAAATCAGATTTTTTATAAAGAACTTTAAATTATAACAGTAAAAAAATCTGTAAAAATATTTGATTTTTCAATTTTTTTGTAGTATAATATTTGCTTTAAAATACAAATAAATTTTTATAGGAGAAAATATTATGGACAACAATAAATTTGGTGAAAATGCAAAAGAGCAGCTGGAAAGAGAAATAGAAGAATTAAAACGTCAGAAAGAAATTCAGGATTTACAAAGACAGAAAGAAGAGCTGGAAAAAATAGTTTATGGTAGTGTTGCGGGAAGCAGTACTAAAAATATAAATAAAGTGGAAAAGCCTATTAGAAATACAAATAATCCAGAAATAAATAAACAAGAAGACGAAGAAGAGGAAGCTGAAGAAAAATACGTTTCAA
This sequence comes from Leptotrichia hongkongensis, assembly GCF_041538065.1. Taxonomy (NCBI): domain Bacteria; kingdom Fusobacteriati; phylum Fusobacteriota; class Fusobacteriia; order Fusobacteriales; family Leptotrichiaceae; genus Leptotrichia; species Leptotrichia hongkongensis. The sequence continues at coordinate 29,221 of NZ_JBGORW010000003.1, forward strand.
ACAAAATGACGACAATTCTAGCTGCTGCAGTTGCAATATTTATTGTTTTAGTTGGATCTGGGATTTTTTATCTGAGAAGTCAGAATAAGAAGAAAAAAGAAAATCTAAAAAAAGAAATGGCAGCAGTATCACAAAATCAAAATATACCAACTGTAACAAACGCTCAAACTTCTGAAATTGTGCAACAGAAGGAACAAAAAAAGGTAGAGCAGCCAAAAGTTGAAGAAAAAAAAGAGATGCCTAAGGAAAGTAATGAGAAATTAGTTGTAAAAAGTCCAGTAGGTGTAAAAAAAGGAAGTTATTGTATAAATCCTAGTGCCAGTGAATCGGCATTCGATACTGATACTGTAGAAGATTCGTATGCACAGCATGGATATATGGCAGATATTTCATTTCAGGACTGTGTAATTAATAATGGGAGCTCTTTAAGACATACAGGACCTGTAACAGTAACTGTAAATCTTGCTGAAGAAAAAAATTATGACGCTGTTATGAATAGAAGCAAATGGTATTTGGAAAATGGCCAAATTAGAAGAGTAAGTGGAGGTGACAGCACATCTTTATATTTTAATGGATGGCTAATGTATAAACAAAGTAATTAATCAAAAATAAAATTATAAATCAAGGGTAGAAGTTATTGCCCTTGTTTTGTTATATAGGTTTTAGAATTTTTAATAAAAAATTTTGATATATAATTGACTTTTTTTTGAAAATAATCTATAATTTGATAGAACTCTTGCATATATAATTTAGTATTGGATTACTGAAATAAAATAATTTTGGTAAAAATTTTAAAAATAAAATTAACATAGTTTTAAGTAATTTAAATTATGTAGCAGGTTTTAAAGTTCAGAAAAGGAGTAAAAATTGAAAAAAATACAATTTATAATAATTCCTACGATATTGTCCTTTGGATTAATAATATCTGCAGCATTAATTTCAAATGCCATGAACAAAGCAAATAAAGATGAAAACAGAATTACAGTAAAAGGAGTAGCGGAACGTAGAATAAAAGCAGATAAGGCACTCATAAATATCGTAATTTCTGATAAAAATGAAAATCTCGACGAATTGAAAAAAAGTATATCAGAAAAAGAAAAATTGGCAACAGATTTGATTAAAAATCTAAAAATTGATTCAAATGATTATAGTATTGGAAATTTAAGAATTCAGCCAAATTATATTGAAGCTTCATCGAATGTAAAACAGCAGACAACAGCAATTTCTACTCCAATTATGCAAAATGCTAAAATTTCAGATTACGAGGGAGTTGAAACAATTTCTATTGTAACGAAGGATATTGACAAAGTCGAAGAGTTTTTTCAAAAATTATTAGAATTAAAGTTGCAAAGTAACAATATTCAAATAAACGAGCCAGAATTTTTTATAACGAATATCGAAAGATATAAAAAAGATATGGTAGTAGATGCTTCTCGAAATGCTGAAATAAGAGCAATTGAGATGTTAAAAGTAAATAACAATGAAATTGGCGGACTAAAAAATATTAGTCAAGGGCAATTTGAGATACTAGAAGACACAGAAGATGTGAGAAAAATCAATGAAAATGAGGCTAATCAAATTTATAAAAAAATGAGAGTGGTAGTAACTGCAACTTATTTGATAAAATATTAGTTAGGAAAATCAAGTTTATTTTTAGAATAAATAGTAAATATAAGTTAAAAAATAAATCATAAAATAAAGTGAAAATTTAGGAGGAAAAAATTAATGAAACCAGCAGCAGAATTAAGACAAGGAAGCACATATAGAAAGGACAACATCCCATATTTAATACTAAAAGCTGAAAGACATCAGTCAACATCAGGAAAAAGACAAAGAGCAGCAGAAGTAAAATTTAAAACAAAAGAGTTAATCTCAGGAAAAATACAAGAAATAACAGTTTTAGCAACTGAACTTATGGACGATATTATTCTTGATAGAAATCAAATGCAATTTTTATATGAAACTGATGGAGAATATAATTTCATGGATCAGGAATCTTTTGAGCAAATTACTTTATCAGCTGAAGATTTAGGAGATGCAGTAAATTTCTTAGAAGAAGAAATGATTATTCAAGTATTGATGTATGAAGGAACTCCAGTTGGTGTAGAATTGCCAAATACAGTAATTAGAGAAGTAACTTATACAGAACCAGGATTAAAGGGTGATACAATTGGACGTGCGACAAAACCAGCAACTGTATCTACAGGGTATGAATTGCAAGTGCCTTTATTCGTAGCAATTGGAGATAAAATCAAAATTGATACGAGAACTGGTGAATATATCGAAAGAGCAAATTAATAACAATTCAGAATTATAATAATAAAAAATGTAGCTATCGAAAAAACGGTAGCTTTTTTTGAAAAGGTGAGAAAAAATTAATAAAAAATTAAAATTTAAAAAAGAGGTAAACTTTATGAAAAATGATAAAATAAAAAGAGTTGAGCAAATGGAAAAAATTATGGATAAATCAGCGGATATTTTTAGAGAACTGAACATGGTGTTGGATAAGCTGGAAGAAAATTTGTCAGATTATAAAAAGCTGGATGAATATTACAGTAGCGAAAACTGGTTTTTAGATGTGGAAGACTTTAATAACGGTGTTTTGCCACAAGACTTGAAATGTGGAGTTTTGAGCGAAGACGGAGCTTATAATTTGTTTGGGGAAAATCATGAATTGGCAATTAGAATGGTGGAGATTGCAGCTAAGATGTTGAGAAGATAATTCTCAGAAATAAAATAAAAAAATCAAGGGGTTGATTGAGATGAAGAATAAAATAATTAGAGGGTTAGTTTTTGTTCTTTTAGTTTTGGGAATATTTTCTTATTTTAGAAAAGAAAAGATAAATGAGACAATTGATGTAAATAGAGATGAGAATAGAATTTTAGTTGCATCATTTAATGCTATGCGTCTTGGTGAGAAACAAAAAGATTATCGGACACTTGCGAAAATTTTAGAAAAGTTTGATTTAATTGGGATAGAAGAGGTTATGAATGAGAAAGGAGTTAAGAAAGTTCAGGCGTATTTGGAAAAGTTGACAAAAGAGAAATGGGATTACATTATTTCGGAAAATTCTGTAGGAAGTGAAAATTATCGTGAATATTTTGCATTTATTTATAGGAAAAGTAGATTTTCTGAAGCGAGAGAGCTTGGATTTTATAAGGAAAAGGATGAGAATGAGTTTATGAGAGAGCCGTATGGTGCATATTTTAAAGCAGGAAACTTTGATTTTGTGTATGTTATTGCACATTCGGTTTTTGGTGATAAAGAAAAACAGAGACTACTTGAGGCAGCAAATTATGTCAATGTTTATGAATATTTTTCTAAATTGACAGATGAGAATGATATAATTATCGCTGGGGATTTTAATACGCCTGCTGATAATATGGCTTTTAAAAATATGGCTGATAAATATAACGTCAAGTATATTTTAAATCCTGAAGAAAATTTGACTACACTTTCGGATAGTAAACTTGTAAGTTCTTATGATAATTTTTTCATGAATTTTGAAAAAACAAAAGAATTTACTGGAAATTTTGGAGTTTATAACTTTATAAAAAATAATAATTATGCTATAATAAAAAAATATGTGTCAGATCATTTGTTGATATTTTCAGAATATTCAACATTGGAGGATTTAGATTAAATAGATTTATTAAAGTTAAAAATTTATTTTTGTTAAAGAAAAACTATAAGTAAACTGAAACTGTTGAAAAAATCTAAAAAATATCAATGAAAAAGAAAGGAAATAAATGAAAGAAAAAGCATTAAATAGAAAATTGGTTTATAAAAAGGTTATTAATATTGGATTACCTGTGGCAATTGAAAATATGATTTATGCACTTATGAACTTTGTTGATATGTTTATGGTGGGGAAAGAGATTGTGGCGCTTGGATTGGGGACAGTTGCTGTTGCAGGATTGGGGTTTGCAAATCAGATGTTTATGATTTTTATGACTTCACTTTTTGGGATGAATAGTGGCGGTGGAATTTTGGCGGCTCAGTATTTTGGGAATAAGGATTACAAAAATCTGAAAAAATGTCTTGGAATAACGATAATTGTTGGATTTTTATTTTCACTGCTATTTCTTTTCGCAGGATTATTTACGCCAAAACTTGTAATTTCAGTATTCACAAATGATAAAAAAGTTATAGAAATAGGGGCTTCATATTTACGTATAGTAGCGTGGACTTATCCACTTGTGGGAGTTGGTTTTGCCTTTAATATGCAGCTTCGTGCAATAGGGAAAACCAAATATTCATTTTACTCAAGTGTAATAGGGCTTTTGATAAATGTGGTTATTAACTATGTTCTGATTTTTGGACATTTTGGATTTCCTGCGATGGGAGTACGTGGTGCTGCAGTTGCAACAGTTATTGCGAGAATTATAAGCACTTTTTATATAATTTATGTGATTTATAAGTTAAAATTGCCAATTGCAGGGAAAATAAATGAATTATTTGACTTATCAATGGAATTTTTTGTAAAAGTTATGAAAATATCGCTTCCTGTGTTTATTCACGAAATATTGTGGGTACTTGGAGCAAGTGTGTATGTAATGATTTTTGGAAGAATGGGAACAAATTTTGCAGCTGCAGTTCAGGTTGTAAAATCAATTAGCAGTCTTGTATTGACATTGTTATTTGGACTTTCGAGTGCAACTTCGGCTATAATTGGTAATGAGATTGGTGCTGGAAGAGAAGAAAATGCTTATGACTATTCAATAATTTTATTAAAGGTGGCTGTTATTTCAGGGATTATTATTGGAGCAATTGTATTTATTTTCAGTCCATTTATTCTACAACATGTAAATGAAAAAAGTTACCCACTAGCAAAAGAGGTTGTGAAGGCAGAGGTATTTGTAATTTTTGTAAAAGCAATAAGTTTACAGCTATTAGTTGGAATTTTACGTTCAGGAGGGGATACGCTCTGGACAATGTTTGTGGATTTGATTCCGCTTTGGTTTATTGCGATTCCAGTAACATATTTTTCTGGATTATATTTAGGATTTCCAGTTGTATTTGTATATTTACTTTCATGCAGTGACGAAATTATAAAAATATTTCCATGTATCTGGAGATTGAAGAGCAAGAAGTGGATAAACAATCTAGTTAGTTAGAAATTTGAATAAAAATGAAATATTTAAAAGGGAAAGTAATAAAAAATAAAAGAGGGTGGTTAAATTGGGAATAAAAAAGACGAAAACAGAAAATTAGTTAATGGATTAAAAATTGAAAATACAGAAAGTATGGAATATTTTCAGAAACTTGTAAATTTTGGAATGTGGAGCGATTTGATTAGGATAGCGTTTTATAAGAAGAAATTTAAGATGGTGAAGGAGAGAGTTCGATAAGTAAATTTAATTATATGGATATTCCGATACAATATATTTATTAAATAATTTAGTATAATTTTTTATTTGCTGCAACTTGGAATAAAAGGAGGTTTATATATGAATTTGTTTGAAAGAGAATATAAATTTTTATATAAAGAAAGTAAAGAAAATATTAGCCAATATAAAAGAAACAAAAGTTATAAGAAAATTATAACAAAGTATAAAGAAATATCAAAAAATGAAGATATAGAAAAGATAGATATATTGTATTTTTTGATACGATATGAAATATTTTTACTTTTGATATTTCCTCTATATTTTAGTAATTTTTTTAATCAATATAAAATAATATCAGAACTTATAAGTTTATATCCTAGAATTTTAATTGTTATAACCTATTTGTATAGTATGTCTAATAAAATGATATGGAATATTTTTTTAAAAAGCATCATAAAAATAAAACTAGAAAATAATTTTTTTAAAAGTATCGTAAAAATAAAACTAGAGAATATTTTGTTATTAATTTCATTTTCAATACCGATATTTTTATATATTTTCAAATTCAACATATTATTTATAAAAAGATCCTTAGTTAGTTTATTTATCATTAATTTATTTTTTATTATTATAATAAGAAAAAAAATGAATAATGAGAAGGAATATGATGTTAGAAAAAATAAAATAAAAAAATCATTAAAAAAAGAAATTTCATATTTGAGATTAAAAAAAGATGATTTAAAATTTATTTTAGAAAAAAAGAGATTAAAGATTTCTATTTTTTTTATGGTATCACTTTTTTCGACCTCCTTATTTCCAATAATAGATATTATTAAAGGTCCGAATTATCTGTCAGAAATTATAATAAATAATCAAAAATTTATAGAATATTGGTTTTATCTTTTTCTTATATTATTGATAATAAAAGCTATTTATCAGATTTATATAAATATATTTGATATTTCAGAAGAAGAAAGAGTTGAACTAAATGATATATTATTAGAAATATATGATGAAATAAAATAAATTTAGTTTAAGAATTACTAAATATTATTCTCTTTTTAAATAGTGAAAAACTTTTTTATTATATGATTTAATAAGGAATCACCAAATAAATAGAAAGGATTGAGATTAGATAATGGGTTTTAAAAGAAAAAAGTATTTATTAATTGGTATTTTAACAGCCTTTACAATTTCATGTTCCACAATAAAAACTCCTCCACTTGGAGTAAATTATGAAGGTCCATTGAGGGATAGTGATAATGTTGAGTTTCATTATGATTTGACTTATCTGGATAAGGATGGGAATATTCGGTATGACAGGCAGATTTGGGAGGCGACTTATAAGGTTGTGGATGAGGCAAAGGATTATCTGATTGTGGAGATGTTTTTGTTTAATGACATTTATAATAAGGATAAGGAGCATTTTCCAGAGTTTGCTAAGGAATATACGAGAAGGCTTATTAAAAAGAAGATGGAAAATCCTGATTTGAAGGTATATGTACTTTCAGATGAGAATAATAATTTATACGGGGCTTTTGAGCATCCATTTATTACAGATATGAAAAATGCTGGGATTGATGTTATAATGGTGGATATTTTTAAGCTCAAGGATACGTTTCCATGGTATTCGCCAATTTGGAGAACTTTTATAGAGCCTCACGGAAATCCACAGGGGAAAGGATGGATTGGGAACTTTTACGGGCCTATGTGGCCTAAATTGACTTTGAGAAATTTATTGAGGGCATTGAATGTAAAGGCCGATCACAGAAAAATATTTTTAAATGAAGAAAATGTTGTAGTTTCAAGTGCTAATATTCACGATCCTAGCTATTTTCATGAAAACGTAGCAATATCGGCTAATGGAGAAATTACAAAGGATGTTCTGCATGGATTACAGCTTGTGGCTGAATTTTCAGATGGGAAGATTGATGTAACTGAGAAGCAGGAAAATAAAATAAATACCAGTCAAATTGGAAATTTAACGAACAATCAGACAAGTGAGACAAATAATTTTTCTGAAAGTGAAACTGAAAAGCAAGTTAAAGAAATTGAGAAAAAGAAGAAAGAATTTGTGGAAGAGGAAACAAGAAGATTTGCACAGACTGGAGAACTTTCTGAAAAAAGTCAAAATTCTGAAAACGAAAATCAGAAAAATGGAGATACGATTACAAGATTTGATGATGAAAATAATAAGTATCAGCTTCAGTTTGTGACAGAAGCAAAAATTGGGGAGCATCTGGATAAGGACATTGACAGTGCGAGAGCAGGGGATGAAATACTTATGGGTATGTATTTTCTGGCTGATAAAGGTGTTGTTAACAGATTGATAAAAGCTGCAAATCGTGGTGTAAAAGTTCGGATTATTTTTGATAGAAGTAGAGATGCTTTTGGAATGAGTACGAATGGACTGCCTAACAAACCTGTTTCTAAGAAATTGAAGAAAAAAACTAAAAATAAAATAGAAGTGAAATGGTATTTTACAAATAATGAGCAATATCACACAAAGATAACACTAATCAAAAAAACAGATGGCAATGTTATAATACACACAGGTTCGGCTAATTTAATCAAAAAAAATATACGTGGTTACATAATGGATGCTAATTTTAGAATTTTGACAAATAATAATTCTAAGCTGACAAAAGATATCTATACATATTTTGATAGATTATGGGAAAATAAGGATGGTTTGTTTACCATAAACTTTGATGATGAGCCAACTACGAAGGCAAGTGCAGATTTTATGTATAAAATTTTAGATGCAGCACAATTAGGATCATTTTAGATGAAAAAATATATAGAAAATATATTAAATTAAAAAATTATAAAAATAAAAAGAATTTGAAAGAGAGGAATGAGAAACGAATGAAAAGAAAAATAATGTTAGTGGTAGTAATTTTAGCTATTGGTATGATGTCAGTTTCTTGCTTTAAAAAGAAAAAGGATGATAAGAAAAATAATCAGCAGACACAACAGCAACAAAATAAGGACATTAATACTGATATTTTTAATCTTGGAGGACAGGCTCAAGGAAATCCAAATATACAAAATTTAACTCCTGAGGAACAGCAAAATTTAATTGACAATCAAATTGATCCTGCAAAAGTTTCTGAAGCATTGACAAAAGCTCAAAATGGAGATAAGGAATCAATTATGTCGCTAGCACAGCTTTATTACAATTTAAAAAATAAGGATAAAGTTAAACAAATTTTGCAATACGGTGTAGATAAAAACTATCCTGAAGCAATTTATAACTTGGCTATGATTTTTAAAGAAGAAGGAAATACGGCAGAAGCAAATAAATTGATTGCAAGACTTCCAAAAGGTTCTACAACGACTGCTGGTAGACAGCAAATGAGACAAATAAAAATGCGTCCTGGTGCAGAAGCATATAATAGAGGTATTGATTTAATAAAAGCAAAGAGATATAAAGAAGCTAAAGTGGAATTTGAAAAAGCATATAATGCTGGGATAAAGGAAGCTGACATACGTGTGGCACTTTTAAATAAAGAACTTAAAAATGAGTCAGAAGCGATGAAATGGTTCCAAAAGGCTGCAAACCGTGGTGTTAAAGAGGCAAATTATGAAATTGGAGCAATTTTATATGATGGTGGTAAACAGACTGAATCACGTCCATACCTTCTAAAAGCGTATAATGCTGGGAATAAAGGACTTGCAATGCCAATCGCAATGTCATACCATCAACAAAATAATATGACAGAGGCTTTGAAATGGTATAAAATAGCTGCAAAAAATGGAGATAAAAATGCTGCGGCTACTGTTGAAAGAATTGAAAAGGGTGGAGTAGTTGAAGAAAAGAAAAATGACAAACAGCCAAAAACATTCCTAGGAAATGTAAACTCATCTCAAAGTTTGACAGAAAGCACTCTTAATAATGTAAAAAGTAAAAGTAAAGCAGAAGAAGCTTCAAAAGTTGAAATTAAAGCTGAAAAACCAAGCACAGCTAAGCAGCAGCAACCTGCACAAACAGTAAAATCTGACGAAAAATCTTCAGATGTAAGTATTGATGAAATTATGAAGAAAAAAGCAGCAGAATACAATAAATAAAAATACAGGAAATAAAAATTTTTTAATATTGACATTTGTAAAAAAATATTATATACTTGTTTTACAACAAAGTTATTTGAAAATCAAATAAATTATAATACAATTTAATAAAACTTATCAAGAGAGATATTAGGGAACGGCCCGTTTGAGTATCCAGCAACCTGTAATAACAAGGTGCTAAGTCCGGCATATGAATGCGAAGATAAGAAACAATTCTCTTCCTTTCTAGGAAGAGATTTTTTTTAAGTCAAAATATTTTATGCATTGAAATTGGAAATTATAAGTTTTAAGATTGATTGTTGTAAATTAAGTTGTGTTTATAGAAAAAATTAGGAGGAAATAGAATGGCTAAAAAAATTTACTTTACATCAGAATTTGTATCACCAGGACATCCAGATAAAATCTGTGATCAGATTTCAGATTCAATATTAGATGCTTGTCTTGCAGATGACGAAAGTTCAAGAGTAGCATGTGAAACATTTGCGACTACTGGGCTTGTAGTCGTTGGGGGAGAGATTACAACTAAGACTTATGTGGATGTTCAGAAGATTGTTAGAGATAAAATTTATGAAATTGGATATCGCCCAGGAATGGGATTTGACTCTGACTGTGGTGTGTTAAATACTATTCATTCACAGTCGCCTGATATTTCTATGGGAGTCGATACAGGTGGAGCTGGAGATCAGGGGATTATGTTTGGAGGGGCAGTTAATGAAACTGAAGAATTAATGCCTTTGGCACTTGTGTTATCTCGTGGAATTATTCAAAGACTGACTGAAATTACAAGAAATGGAACACTCGCTTGGGCAAGACCAGATGCAAAGGCACAAGTTACGTTAGCTTATGATGAAAATGGAAAATTGTTAAATGTTGATACAGTTGTTTTATCAGTGCAGCATAACGAAGATGTAACAAATGCACAAATTGAAAAGGATTTGAAAGAACTTGTTATAAAACCTGTGTTGGAAAAATATAACTTGAATATTGAAAATGTAAGAAAATTCCATATTAATCCGACTGGAAGATTTGTAATTGGAGGGCCTCACGGAGATTCTGGACTTACTGGAAGAAAAATTATAATTGATACCTATGGTGGTTACTTTAGACATGGTGGAGGAGCGTTTTCTGGAAAAGATCCATCAAAAGTTGACAGATCGGCAGCTTATGCGGCAAGATGGATTGCCAAAAATATTGTTGCAGCAGGTTTTGCCACAAAATGTGAAGTTCAGCTATCTTATGCGATAGGTGTTGCTGAACCTGTATCAATTCGTGTAGAAACATTTGGAACTGGGACAGTTGAAGAACCAAGGATTGAAGAGGCTGTTGCAAAATTATTTGACTTGACACCAAATGGAATCCAAAAATCATTAAACTTAAGAAAACCATCATTTAGATACCAAGATTTAGCGGCATTTGGACATATTGGAAGAACTGATATTGATTTGCCTTGGGAAAAACTGGATAAAGTTGAAGGCTTGAAACAAGAATTAGGAAAATAATTCAAAAATAGGGAGTGAATAAGTCACTCCCTTTAACTGTTTATTCATTAGAATATTTTTCAAAAGCTTTTTCAAATCCAATTGTATAAATATCAAAAAAGAAATTTATATTTTTTTCAGGAATATCACCTAATGCTTTCATAACATTTTTTGCAAAATGTACTGGACTGTCACCTCTTGCAGTTACCATCTTTCCATCAATTACTGATTCTGCTTTCACAAAATTTTCAGAATTTGTATAACTTTCATTATCCTTTATATCAGCAAGATTGTTTACAGTATGTTTGCAATCATTTAGAAGTCCGTTAGTTGCAAGGAAATAAGCGGCATCACAAATTGCACTCACAACTTTATTTGGATTATTCTTAAATTTTTTAACAAGTTCAATAATTGTGTAGTTTGTTTCAAAACTCTGGTTTCTCCAAGTTTTTCCTCCAATTAAAATCAATCCGTCAGTATTGTCTTCTGTTATTTCTTCTAATGTCATATCAGGTATCATTTTTAAATTACCCATTGACACTTTAATATCCTTATCAGTTGAAGCATAGCTAACTGAATAATTTTGAGTTATATTTTTGTCATTCAATGCTGAAGACAGAAATGCAGTTTCCCAGTCTGCAAATTCATCTAAAATTAAAAAAACTATATTTTTCATTATTGTTTTGTCCTTTCTTAGCTGCGATTAATTTTCTATTTTAAAACCAAATAAAATTATTTCGTTTTTAATAGTTTAATTTTAAAAAGTTTTAAAAGAATTGAAAATATTATAAATTATAATATAAAAAAAGTCAAATTTTTAATTTTTTACAGGCTGTCTTATTACTGTCTTCATCTTATTCACATCTGCCTTTCTCGGGTCGCTCAAATAAATTTCATGATGATATCTTTTTTCTGTTAATTCTATATTATATCCATTTTTTTGTGCAAATTCATTCATTCTTTGGATAGTTTCAGGCTCATCATTGTAGCTTCCTATATGCATGCATTGTACACAAAGTCCTTCATTATAGCTGAAAAATTCAACTTTTGAAAAATCTTTTTTCTTTTTTTCAGTGGCACACTTTATAGCCCATTTTACATCTTCCTTTTTAATAAAATCAGGTACTCTAATTAAAGAAATCCAGTTAAATAATTCCTTGTTTAACAAATAATTTTCATTCTCTACATTTTCCTGCCACCAAAGTCCTTCTAGTGGTGGAACAACATAGTCAAAAAATCCTTCAATTTTGTATTCTGTTTTATAGCTCATCTTAAGAGTGTAGGCAACTCCATATAGCATTTCAACTGCTTTCTGATACTCACCATCTTTTTCGTTGGGATTTCCTTTTCCTCGCACTGCTATAAAATTCATTTTAGGAATTTCTATAATTTCAGGTTTTTCTGACGGTCTATAAAATTTTTTAAATTCTTTCTTAAAATCAAATGCCATAATTATCATCTCCTAGTTATTATTTTATGCTAATATAAATGTGAATTTCCATATTTTCATAATCATTACCTGCTATATATTCTTCAAAATCATAAGTATAGTTTCTTATATCAGATTTTTCCTTCCCAAATTCTTCCCAAAATTTATACCAAAATTCTCCAACAGCCTTTACAGGATCACCAAAAATCACAAATTTTGCATATTTTCCTTTAGGAATTTCTAGACTTGTCATATCTTCAGGAATTTCATCAATTTTATTTTTCACTTCACAGCCTGTAAGACAGTCGTACTCAAAGCCATTTTCATTACTGTAATTATAATAGACTCCAATAGCATTATTGTTAATTCTGTCCTTTATATTTTTGGTACCTTTTTCAGAATACAGTTTTTCCCATAAATTTGAAATTTTTTCAGACATTGTTTCATCATCTTTCACTCTTGTTTTAAATCCAACAAGAATTTTTTCTTTAATTTCTACTATTTCATATTTCATAATTATCATCTCCTAATTATTATTTTATACTGATATAAATGTGAATTTCCATGTTTTCATAGCTTTCACCTGATATTTCATAATTGTCTTTAGTTATATATTCTTCAAAATCATATGTATACCTTCTATTATCCGAAAAATCTTCACTCAATTCTTTCCAAAATTTATTCCAAAATTCTCCAACAGCCTTTTCAGGATTTCCAGTAATTACAAATTTTGCATATTTTCCTTCAGGAATTTGGATTTTTATCATATTTTCAGGGATTTTATCTATTGCATCCTTTACTTCACAACCTGTAAGACAGTCATACGCAAGTCCATTTTCATTACTGTAGTTATAATAAACTCCCATAAGATTACCGTTTTTTCTATCTTTTACATTTTTGACACCTTTTTCAGAATACAAATCTTTCCATAAATTCCAGATTGTATCATGTGCTGTTTTCTCTTCCTTTATTCTCGCCTTTAATCCAACAAGAGTTTTTTCTTTAATTTCTACTATTTCGTATTTCATAATTATACCACCTTTTCTATCAAGTTTTATTGTATCAATTATAGCAATCATAATATGACAAGAGTATGTCATATTAAAAAATAAAATTTTGATTTATAAAAAATATATTTGTTAAGAAAAATTTAAAAAAAAAATACGACAATAAAATATTGCCATATTTATTAATTTTTATAATTTATCTCATCAATTCTGGACCATAACCAAAACCAAGATATTTGTAAATAGCATTATTTATGGTGTAATCTTGAATTACTCCCCATGTATTAGGATATTTTTTTACATATACTTTGATATCGTTTTCCATATATTGTAAATTATTTCTTTTAACTAATTGCAAATAAAATTCAGAACCTTTTTCTAGCAAAAAGTTTTGATATTGTTTATTGTTCATTTTTGAAATTTTTTTCTTTTCTTCATTGCTAATTTTTTTTATGTAATTTTCTAATTCAGAGGCATGAGCTGTAAAATTAGGACCTTTAATATGTACAGTTAGGACAGCTGTACCATTTTTAATTTCGGCATCCAATACTTTGTATGAAATTTTTGAGTTTGCGATTATTAAATAATCTGTAGAATTTTTTAATGATTTATCTGTCTGACTTGCTGCAATATCTTCTAAATTTTTTTTACGTTGATTGCTTACATTTTTTCCCAAAATTTCATTTGTACCTTCCACAGAGTTTGTAAAAACATTTTTCTTGACATTTTCAGGATTTGTGTGAAATTTCATAAAATCATAAAAGCTGTTGATTACGGCTTGTTTTTCATCATTTGAAGTATTGTTTTTAGCATTAGAAAATCCAAAGATGCTAAAAAATAAAAATGTTACTGTTAAAAATTTTTTCATTTGCAACACTTCCTTTCGTTTTTAATATTTTAGAAAATTATAGCATTTTATTCTTGAAAAAAACTTTGAAAAATATTTTCCTATTTATAATTTTCTTTCATTTTTGCAATTTTTTCAAACATAATTTTCTTTATTCTCTCTGGCTCTTTTACCTTCAAATGTTCTCCAAAAGATAGAAGATAGCCGTAAACCCATTCATTTTCAGGATATTCCATTATAATTTCAAAATTGCCATTTTCCATTTTGTTTATATTCTCTTCAGAAAATTCATCATAAATACGGTATGCCTGTGATTTGTCTATTTCAACTATGATTTTTATATTTTTTACCATACTTTTTTTGTTATTTATTTCAAAGTCTTTGATTGTTTTTTCAAAATATTCGTTTGTTAAAGTCAGATTTTTAATTCTTGTTATTTTAAATTGACGAATATCATTTTTTTTGTGGCAATAGGCGAATAAGTACCATGCTTTTTCTTTAAACCATAAATTTAAAGGGTCTGCTGTTCTTTCATAATGTTCGCCTTTTGTGTTAAAATAGTTAAATTTTACGGTTTGTTTAGTTAATATTGCCTCTTTAATTTTTTCAAATAAAGTACTATCATCGCAATTATATCTTGAAAAGTCTATTTTTATCCAGTTGTCTGACTTTTTGTTAAAAATAGTTCTTAATTTTGAAAGAGTTTTATTGTTGTTAGGATAATTAGTGGCATTTAAGCTTTGAAGGGCATAAAGTATTTCATTTTGCTCATTTTGTGAAAGTAGCGATTTATTTATGATATAGCTATCCATTAATTTTATTCCACCAGATTTTCCCCTTTGAAAATATACTGGAATACCAGCAGAAGAGAGAATGTCAATATCTCTATAAATTGTTCTGACAGACACTTCAAAATGTTCAGCAAGATCTTTTGCAGTAATAGCTCTTTTCTCCAGCAATAAATATACAATTTCAAATAATCTGTTGATTTTCATAATAACTAAACTCCTTAAAATATTAGATAGAAAAAAAGGAGAAATGCCTACTAAGAGACAGAACTCCTTATTCCAAAGTTTTTTATGATTTTTTTTAATCATTTTATATGATTTTATTATTTCTTGTTTACACAAGAATTATATGTAAAGAATATATTTATTTATAAGAAATTAATTCACAAATTAACTAAATGGATTAATTGCCCATCTAAATGTCTTGTTGTAAAAATCACTGTCTAAACTAGAAACTGTTACTCTTCTACTTCCAGAAGAAGCATGAATAAACTGTCTATTACCCATGTAGATTCCTACGTGAGAAATACGACCTTTTCCAGTTGTTTCAAAAAATACCAAATCACCTTTTTTCATATTCATTGATGAAATTCTTGGTTTAAATGTTGCTTGTGAACTTGAAACTCTAGGCAAGTTTACATTAGCAGCTTTTTTGAATACGTAACCAACGAAGCCTGAACAATCAAAACTGCTAGGACCAGTTGCTCCCCAAACATACGGTGAACCTAATTTTGTTTGTGCGAAAGAGATAATTTGATCTCTTACTGCTGTGGAAGAAGTTCCACCACTATTCACCTCTCTTGGTTTAGGTTTTGATACAACAGCTAAATCTATAGTTTTATTACTATAATGATTTTTGATTGTACTTTGTAAATCTGCAAATGATACAGCAGAAATAATCAAAGCTCCAGTTAGCATCAATATTTTCTTCATTAGAACCTCCAATCTACCTTTGAACTTTGGTAAACATATTATAGCAAAATCAACTTTTTTTTTCGTTTTATTAAAATTAATTTTAAATTAAAATGATAAAAAAGTAATTAAAAGCAATAATTGTCATTTTATAATTGTGAATCTATTTTGAAATTTTTTCTTGAAGTTTTTAAAAGATATTGTTATAATATAGTAGAAAAGTTAAAAATGAAATATAGAAAGGATGATAAAAATGAAAAAATTGATTTTAATTGGAATAACAATTATTTCAGCTATGGCTTTTGCTGATACAAACACAAAAAAAATTCTTGAAGAATACAGAAAAGAAGCTCTTCAAGATCAAGGAAGAAAAGAAGTTAGAGTAAAACCTGAAAAAGAAGCAAACAAAACAATTAAAGTAACACCAGTTACTGAAAATGTTGAAGAAGTTGTTGTAGAGGAAGTTGTTGAAGATAATACTGGTAATGTAGATGATTCTTTACAAAATGTTGACGCTGCAATTGAAAAGGTGAATTTTTATTTAAGAAATAACCCAGAAAAATTTGAAAAACTTGAAAGACGTTACAGAGCTGTTGTTGGACAAGAATAAATTTTTTAATGGAGGCACTTTATAGTGCCTTTTTATATTTGTAATATAATTTTAGATATATAATAGTTATATTATTTTTGATTTGCTATTTAGTATTTTTATGTATGTTTAGGAGTTAAACTGAAATTGAAGTTATTTATTGCAAAAAAATAGAGAATAAATTATAAAAACGCTTGATATAATGTATGTTATATGGTATTATAATAATACCGCTTTAAAATTAAATTTAAATATTTTTATTACTTTTTAAATACACTAAATTTAAAAAATATACATTTTTTAAACTGGTTTGATTTTGAAGAAATTAATCGTATCAATATTAAAATGCTTATGTTTTTATATTTGATATTTTGGAATAAAAAATGAGAGGATTAGAAAATAATGAAATTAGATGATTTTTCTGAGAAAAAGAGCACAGGTAGAGCAGTTCTGATTTTGATAATAATAATAATAATAATGTTTGCCTTTAAAAATAGAATTACAAGTTCATTTACATTTTTAGATGGAATAACTCAGTCAGTAAACTTTAGGTTAGTAAAAGTAAAAAGTATGTTATATACTCAGGTTTTAAAATTAAAATCACGAGTTAATGATATTAGTTATGTTGAAGATTATGCTGAAAATAATAAAAATAGAGATTTTGAATTACAGAAAAATAAAGTTCAGAATATGGAACTTGCATATTTAAAAGAAGAAAATGAAAAATTACGGCAAATGCTAGGTATGCGTCAAAAAAATCCAGCTGAATTTATAGCAGCAGATGTTGCACTTGTGGAAAATGGTAATTCATCTGAGAAAATGTATATAAATAAGGGGTCTGCACAAGGAATAAAAATAAATCTGCCAGTAATGTTTGACGGTTATCTTATTGGAAAAATTTCTAAGGTAAGTGAAGAATATTCAGAAGTGACTCTGTTAACAAGTAAGACTTCAAAATTAAGTGTCGTTTTAAATGGTTCTGATCAACAAATATTACGTGGAAATGGTAATGGAACTTTCTCTGTGCAAAATTATAATGAAGGTAAAGTAGATAAAAATACAATATTTAATATAGAAACTTCTGGAGTTAGTGATGTTCTGCCAAAAGGAATAAGAATAGGAAGTTTCAAAGTAACTGAAGTAAATGCATTTAATAAAATGAAAGAAATTAGATTTAAACCAAGTTTTAATATATTTGATATTCAAAGTGTGTTAGTTTACAAATGGAGTGTTAATGATATAATAAATACTCAGATACAAAATCAAGTGAAGGCTGAAGAACAGCAAAATAAAGAAAATTCACAAACAAATTAAAGAAAGTTGTATTAATATATACAAAATAGTGGCAACTTAATTAAGAATCACTATTTTAAAAATATAAAAAGAGGTGAGTTTGGTTATGTTAAAACAATTAACAATAACAAAAAAAGTTATATTATTATTTTTATTGGTATCAGTATTTTCTTTTTCTAAAGATTTTTGGGAAAAAAGAAACTTTACAGTAAACGTTACTGAAGATGCAACAATTAATGGCAAAAAAAGAAGCAAAAGTTATGTGATGTCTTATAATTCTGGGACAATGAAATTAACAATTACAGCTCCAAGTGTGAATAAAGGAGAAGTGTATACTTTTAGCGGAAGCAAGAAGACAATCTATTATCCAAGTCTAAAACAGACTGTAACACAGAAAGTTGAAAAAAGCGAAGCAAATATATTATCTGTATTTAATAAATTACGAGGTATAACTTCTAAAAAAACGCAAACTAGAAATGGAGATACATTTACATTTTCTAATAGTTGGCTAACTGCAATAAAAAGCAGTGGAAATACAGTGAATTTTAGTGACTATAAATCATCAAATGGGTATAGTTATCCAAGTAAAATATCTGTAAGTGATGGAAGTTCTCAAATAATTTACAGATTGTCTAATTTTAGATAATAAAAAATTTAAACTGATATGAAATAAAATGAAGATATGAAAATAATAAAGACAAATTGTATTGTTTTAAAGAAAGTAGAAATGAGAGAGGCGGATTTACTCGTAACATTGTTTAGTAAAGATTATGGAAAAATCATGGCAACAGCATATGGAATTCGAAAATCAAAAAAAAGAGATGTTATTTCTTTAAATCCGCTTAATAAAGTTGAAGTAACACTTATACAAAAGAATAATTACTATATTGTAAAAGATGTAGAAATAATCCAAAATTTTAAACATATTATGAAAGATATTGAAAAATTGGAAATTTCATTATATGTATTAGACAGTATAGATAAGATTTACTATACAACAGATGAAAATGGAGATTTTTTTGATAAATTAGTAGAAATATTAAGTTTTATTGATGTTCTTCCATATATAAAAAAAGGCTATAAATATTATATTTTATTATCATTTTTAAGAAGAATAATGATAGAACAAGGAATTTATGATATAAATGAAATTAGTTTGATACTAGAAAAAGAAAAATCGGAAAATATTAGAAAGTATAAGGAAATTTTAAAAATTTCAAAAAATAGTTTAGAAAATTCTGAAATTCAGGAAAAAATGGAAATGTATGTAGATTTTCTAAAAAAAATAGTTATAATTTTTGAAGATTTTATAAATTCAAATTTACAAACTAAGATAAAATTAAAGAAATTTATTATGGAGGAATTTTATGGAAATTAAAAATGTTGCTGATTATATTAAAGTTGACACAATAAATTTAAATTTGGAATCAAAAAATAAAAATGCAGTAATTAAAGAATTGTATGGTAACTTAAAAAAAACAAATTTAATAAAGGATGAAGAACAGGGATTAAATGATATTCTTGCAAGAGAAGAGATGGGTTCAACTGGAATTGGTAAAAGAATAGCGTTACCACATGCAAAAACAAAAGCAGTAGATGAATTGATTGTGACTTTTGGAATTTCAAGAAATGGAATAGCATATAATTCAGTAGATGATGAAAATGTAAATATTTTCTTTATGTTTCTATGTCCAGAAAATAAAAGTCAAGAATATTTAAAAGTATTGGCAAGAATATCAAGGTTAATAAGAGAAGACAGATTTATAGATAATTTATTGAAGGCTGAATCAAATGAACAAATTATTGAAATTATTCGAACAGAAGAGATGAATGGATAATAAGTCGTATTAAATATTATAGAAATAATTTTTAATAAATTAACATATAACCCTGTAAAATTAATAAAATATTTTAAAAAAGATTAGGGGGGAATATTATGAGATGTCCGTTTTGTGGTTATGAAAATACAAAAGTAGTGGATAGCCGTGCTTATTTTGAAGGAAACTCAATCAAACGACGGCGTGAATGTGAGAAGTGTGGTAAAAGATTTACCACTCATGAAAAAGTTGCTGAATTATCATTGGTTGTTGTAAAGAAAAATGGTGAAAAACAGCCATATTTACGCGAAAAAGTCTATAATGGAATTGTAAGGGCGTTTGAAAATAGACATATTGATGTAGAAAAAATAGAAGAAACAATAGATAAGATTGAGCGTGAAATATTGACTTCATATTCAGGTGAAATAAAATCAAGTGAATTAGGTGAAAAAATACTTTCATATCTAATAGATTTAGATGAAATTGCCTATGTGAGATTTGCCTCAGTTTATAAAAAATTTGATAGTTTAGATAGTTTTATAAAAGAAATAGAAAAAATAAGAAATGATAAAGACAAACAAGATAGACATAAAAATTTAAAAATATAGGAGGAATAATGAGAAAGCTACGTATAATAGGAAATATCATATTTTTCAGTTTAGTAGTTTACTTTATTGGGCAAAGTGCAAGAATCTTTTTTAATAAAAGATCTATGCAAAACAATTTGATTAGTACAGATAAAGAAATAAAAGAGCTTAACGATAAAAAAAATAGATTATTAAGTCAAGAAAAGAATTCAGATGAAGATGAAAAAACTGAAAAATTTGCGAGAAATAATTTGAATTTAAAAAAAGAAGGAGAAGAAACTTATAAAATTTCAGAATAATTTGTTAATAAATTATTGAAGTTAATTTTTATGAGTCATAGTATAATGAATAATATTTTTGACATGGAAAGTTTAAAAAATAAATTAGAGCTATATAAAATAGAAGATGAGAAGAATAAATATGTTTTTAGAGCAAATTTAAAATATATGATTTCATCGTCTATTTTTTTTATAATAATTGTTATTATAGCAGGATATTCTTTATATAAAGGAATTGCTGGAATTGAAAAATTAACAACTATAAAAATTGTTTTTATTGCGATTCTTTTTGGATATGTTATCGTTGCATCTTTTCTTTTATTCAGTTTTAAGATTGTGATTGAAGATAATAAAATATTTTTAAAAAAAATAACCATTAATATTGAAGATATTGAAAGTGCTAGTATAAAAATAATTAGAGTAAGTTCAAGTAAAGCAGATAAATTTTTAGAGGTAATAACAAAAGATAAAAAAAGAATACAAATTAGATTAAATATTAACAATGAATTGTTATTTTTAAAATTAATACAAAATAAAATTGGAGAAAAATTGGATATTTAAAAATATTCAGGAAAGGTAGAAAAATGAACATAAAAAAAATGATTGTAATAATTAATGTCCTTATATGTAGCTTTATGTTTGGAGATGACGGTTCTGTAAAAAAAGCTCTTGTAAAGGTTTATGCAGCTCATCAGATGTATAATTATGCATCACCTTGGCAAAATGGGCAGGACTACAATTCTACAGCAACAGGATTTATAATTGATGGAAACAGAATTATTACAAATGCGCATGCCGTATTAAATGAAAAATTCCTACAAGTTAGAAAAGAAGGAGATTCTAGAAAATACAAGGCAAATGTAAAATTTATCTCTGAAGAATATGATTTGGCTATGATTGATGTGGAAGACAAGTCGTTCTTTAATGGGACAGCTACATTAAAATTAGGAACATTGCCTCAAATTCAGGATAATCTTACGGTTTACGGGTATCCGCTTGGTGGGGATAAACTTAGTACGACTAGAGGAATAGTTTCTAGAATGGAGCATAATACGTATACTTTAACAAATCAAAAATTTTTAATAGGGCAAACTGATGCCGCCATTAATAGTGGAAATAGTGGAGGACCTGTTTTAAGCAATGGAAGAGTTGTTGGAGTTGCATTTGCGGGACTTACTCAAGCAGATAATATAGGATATTTTATTCCTGTAAATATAGTTAATAATTTTTTAGATGATATAAAAGATGGAACTTATGATGGACCACCAAAATTAGGAATACAATGGGCAAAACTTGAAAGTACATCACAACGTCAAATGTTAGGATTAAAAAATGATTCAAAAGGTATTATTATAAAAAAAGTTTTCACAAATTCGCCATTTTATGGAGTTTTACAAAGAAATGACGTATTGTTAAAATTAGATGGACAAAATATTGAGTCAGATGGAACAATTGAGTTTCGTAAAAATGAAAAAACAGATTTTAATTTTATAAACCAGGAAAAGAAATACGGACAGAATCTAAGTTATGAAATCATAAGAGATAAAAAAGTTCAAAAAGGACAAGTTACATTAAAGAAAACAGATATAAAGTATAGTGTTGTAAAAAGTACAAAATTACAGGATGCACCATCATATTATGTATACGGGGGATTAATATTTGAACCTCTTACAACAAATTATATTACAGCACTTTCTCAAGCACGACCATCAAATACACTTGCTGCAATATATGATAGAGAAGATTTGTTCAAGGATTACAATGGATTGGTGATTTTAGTAAGAGTTCTTCCATTTGATGTGAATCTTGGATATTCTGAGCTTGAAAATAAGATAATTACGAAGGTTAATGGACAAAAATATAAGGATTTTAATGATTTTGTACAGAAAGTTAAAAATACAAACAGTGAATTTATTGTTTTTGAAGATGAAGACAGTAATGAAATAGTACTTGATGTGGCAAAAGTTAAGGCTCAAAAAGCAGAATTGATGGACAACTATAACATTTCACATGAAATGTCGAGTGATATAAGATAATAAAACTAATTTAGGAGAAGAAAAGAATAAATATGGTAGAATTTTTTATTGCATTTAAGCATATTATTGAAAGAAAATTTCAAAGCATATTTTCAGTTCTTGGAGTTGCTATTGCAGTAACAGTTTTTATTGTTTCATTAACTGTTTCAAACGGACTGGACAAAAATATGATAAATTCATTATTGACAATGAGTCCACATATTCTTATAAAAAATAAAAAATCAACTTTTTTTGAAAATTATAATGAAATCATAGAAAAAATAAAAAAAATAGATGGCGTAAAAGCTGTTATCCCGCAAATAAATAGTCAATCAATAATAAAAAGCAATGGTTTGGCAAAAGGTGTGCTGGCTGATGGAATTAGTCCAGAAAATGTAAAAAATGGCTTAAATCTAAAAATAGTAGAAGGAAATGATAATATTGCAGAGCTTAATTCAGTTCTTGTTGGTGAACAATTAGCGATAGAGATGAACTTGCAAGTTGGGAAAGAAATAAGTCTTGTGTCTGCTGAGAATAAAGAAATAAAATTAATTGTCCGAGGTATTTTTAAAACAGGATTCTTAGATTATGATTCAAATCTTGCGATTGTACCATTAAAAACTATGCAAATTTTATCTGAACAAGGTGAATCTGCGACAGAAATTGGAATCAAGGTTGAACAGCCTCAAAAAGTTGAAAATGTATTGAATCAAGTAAAAAATGTTGTTAATCATAATGAATACGGTGTGATAAGCTGGAAGACGATAAATCAGAATCTTTTAAAAGCAGTACAGTTTGAAAAATTTGTGTTAATTGCGATTTTAAGTTTACTTCTTGTCATTGCAAGTTTTGCTGTATCGGTAATTTTAAATATGATTGTACGTGAGAAAATTAAGGATATTGGAATTTTGAAATCAATTGGATATACAAATAAAAATGTTCGAAGAATTTTTACTATAGAAGGATTGATAATTGGCGTATTTGGGATGATTTTGGCAAGTGGATTGTCGCCACTTGTACTTATAGGGTTAAAAATTTTATTTAAGGAATATATGAAAGGTGGAACTTATTATCTGGAAGAGTTGCCTTTGTATATTTCACAAAAGGAACTTCTTATTATTTATGGAGTAACATTTGTAGTTGTATTTTTGTCAACAATCTTCCCAGCAGCTAGAGCAGCCAGATTAAAACCTGTGGAGGCGTTAAAATATGAATAAAATAATAGAATTGAAAAATGTTAATAAAATTTATAAGACAAAAGTTGAAAATATTCATATTCTAAAAAATATAAACTTAGCGTTTAACAAAGGAGATTTTATTTCTATACAAGGTAAGTCAGGAAGCGGGAAAACATCCCTTTTAAATATACTTGGTCTTTTAGATGAGCCGACTGATGGAGAAATTTATATAGGTGGAGAAAAGATACACTATAAAAATGAAAAAGCAAAAACAGCAATAAGAAATAAAAAAATAGGATTTGTTTTTCAATTTCACTATTTGCTAAATGAATTTACAGCACTTGAAAATGTTATGATGCCTGCACTTGTAAATAAAAATATGAATAAGAATGAAATTAAGAAAAAAGCAAAAGAACTGCTTGCACTAGTGGGACTTGCAAAACGTATAAAACATAAACCAATGGAGCTTTCAGGAGGGGAAAAGCAGCGTGTGGCAATAGCAAGGGCAATGATTAACGACCCTGATATAATACTGGCTGATGAACCTACAGGAAATCTTGACACAGAAACAAGTAATATGATAAATGAACTATTTATGAAAATAAATCAAGAAAGAAATCAGTCAATAATAATAGTTACTCATAGTCTGGAACTAGCAAATTTGGCTACTTATAAGTATAAAATTGAAAATGGTGAATTTAATATGATTTTACCAACAATACAATTTTAGGAAATTTTGATAATGGAAAAAGAAAAAATTTATCTGCATTATGATATGGATGCCTTTTTTGCTGCAATTGAGCAAAGGGATAATAAGGAACTTAGAGGAAAGCCTATTGCAATAGGGCATGGAGTTGTTACAACGGCAAGCTATGAAGCTAGAAAATATGGAGTAAAATCTGCAATGCCAACAGTTCAGGCTAAACGGCTATGTCCAAATCTTATCGTTGTGAGCCTTAGAAAAGGTGTTTACTTTGAAGAGGGCAGAAGAATACAGGGATTAATAAAAAATGTATTGAAAAAATCCGAATTTACATCTGTTGATGAAGGTTATATTGATATTACAGAATTTATTCGAAATAAAAATATGAAACTTGATAAAAGAGATGAAATTTTAAAGATAGAGAGATTTATAAAAAAATTTAAAAAATTTATTTATGATAATTCTAAGCTTACTTGCTCAGTTGGTATAGGTTTTAGCAAGATAAGCGCTAAAATTGCAAGTGATATTGATAAGCCAAATGGTTATTTTATATTTAGAAACCGTGAACATTTTTTAGATTATATTTATAATAAGGAGCTTGGGATAATTCCAGGAATTGGAAAAAAAACAAGGGAAGTATTGAAATTATTTAATATAACGAATGTCTTTCAACTCTATGAAATTGAAAAAAATGAGTTAATCAGAAGATTTGGAGAAAGTAAAGGAGAATATCTGTATAATGCTATTCGTGGCTTGCATTCTTCTGAAATAAATACAGATAGAAAAAGACAGTCTTATGGACACGAAGTTACTTTTAATCAGGAGGAAAATGATATTTTGGCATTACATGCTGAATTAAAAAAGCAATCCGAAAGATTGAGCAGCAAACTTATTGAAAAAAATGAATTCGCTAAAACTATTACAATAAAAATCAGATATTCCAATTTTGTAACACATACCCGTTCAAAGACTTTGAAAAGTGCAACGAATGATGTAAACGAAATATACGAAGCAGCAATCGAAAATCTAGAATTCTTTGAAAAAAAAGATGAAGTACGACTTATTGGGGTACAGCTGAGTTCAATTTTGAAAAGTAATGTAGTTCAGTTGTCATTTGATGATTTAAAATAGATTATTAGAAAATTTGAGAAAAATTATTTAAGTTGGGAAGTGAAAGTAAATGACTTTAAATGAAAAAGAAATATTAGATTACATTGATGAAATAAATCTCTTGTTAGAGAAAGCCTATGTACCTTACTCAAAATTTCCTGTAGCAGCATTGTTAATCGATAATAATGGAAAAAAGCATAAAGGAGTAAATGTTGAAAATGCATCCTTTGGACTTACTCTCTGTGCCGAACGTAATGCGATTACAACAGCGGTTACTGAAAATATGGAGAAAATAAAAGTACTTGTTGTAACAGGAAATACACCTGAGCCAATTAGCCCTTGTGGAGCGTGTAGACAGGTAATAAGAGAGTTTTCTGACAACGATACAGTAATAATTTTAGCAAATAAAGATAAAAAATATAAAATCACTTCATTGGAAGAGCTTTTGCCATATTCATTTGGACCAGAAGATTTGTAGAAATTTATAATATTTTTTAAATAATTAATAAATTATTATATTTTTTACAGTTTTTACTTGGCAAAATCAAAAAAATAGGTTATAATATAATTGAAAATAACGTATGTTATATAAAAATTATAAACATAAATTTATATTATTAGGGAGTGATTTTTATGAAAAAGTTTGTACTAAAGAAAATGTTTCTAGTTTCAATTCTATCTATGGGTCTTAGTGCCATTTCAATGGGAGCGGCATTTATAACATCGTCAAAAGACAATGCAATTAATATAAGACAATCTGCTAATACAGATTCTAAAGTTATTGAAACTGTTACAAATGGACAGATATTGGAAAGTAATGAAAAGTCTGGAGAATGGCATAAAGTAACTTATTACGATAACGATATAAAAAAATCATTTACTGGTTATGTTCATGAAGGACAATTAAAGGAAATTGTAGGAAAACTTACTATAACTTCAAGCGAAGGATACAGTAATATAAGAGAAAAACCAACAACAAAATCTACTATAAAAACAAGATTAAAAACAGGACAAACTGTTTACGCAATAAGCAAAACAGATGACAACTGGTATTATATAAGATATAATGGAAATGAGCACGGATATATTTTCAGTAATCAAGTAAGTAAAAAATAAATTTAGAATAGTTTAGAAATAATTAATTATAAAGTAAAAAAATGGCAGGAAGTATTAATATATATAATCCTGCTATTTTTATATCCAAGAATTTACAGTAAAACTTATTTAAAACCAAACTCAAAAGCTATGACTATTTTACTCAAACCATAAATTTATATAATTTTTAGCAGTTTAATTTAAAATAGGTTTGAGTATATTTCAAAAATAAAAATGAAATTCGATAAAAATTGATTTGATAACTTTGATAAAAAAAATAAAATTTAATTCTTAAGTATCCATATAAGAGGCTCTCATTAAAAAAAACTGCTTATAATAAATATTTTTCTTATAGTTTTTATGTTTTTTCTTTTTATAAAGCAAGGGAAATCAATCGCCATTTCCCTTTATTTCGCAATAAAAGTTATTTTAACATCTTTAAATAATAGCATATTAAAGAGAATGGCGAAAGTGCTACGCACTAACCCTGGCTTGTCTAAGCATTTTTTTGAAATATTCCCAAATTTTATTTGGGAAAGTAGTCTAAACATTTATTATTTGGATAAACTTAAATTGCTACGAAAACGAAACTCGCTGACGCTCACTTTCGCAAATAAAGACTATAACAACTCCACAAAATATATTTGCGATAAAGGTTATGGCAAAAGAAACACATAAATGTGTTTAGTCATTTTTATTCCAAAAAAATCACGACATTCTATATTAAATTATAAAGATTATTGTATTTAAGTTTCAGGCTTTTACATTTTAAAAATATTAAATAAGCAAAATTTCGTTAAAGGAAAAATAACTAAATACGAATGTATTTCTTTCGCCATAATTTTTATAATGATAGAACTTATTTATGTTAAAATAACTTTTGTTTGCGAAAGTGAGCGTAGTTTTTTTACGAAGCGAGTTTTATTTTTTTTTTATAAGAAAGTTTTGCGTAAAGCGGGGTAGTTCGTAGAACATTTTGCCATTATCTTTAAGTAGTAGCCAGTTATACATGTTAAAATAATTATTATTGCGAAAAAGGGCATGGTGTCTGATGCCCTTACGTTACAAAAAAATTGAATAGAAAAAACATTATTAATCATAATATTTAATAAATTGAAATAAAAAAAGTCTTTAAGATGGATACTTAATGATGAATTTAATTAAAGGGTATTTAGCTGTATAATAGCATAATCTTGTAAAAAAAAATAATTTTAAATTCATAATTTTTTATTTCTGTTCTTTAAACGGGAAATAGCACTAACTATACATCTCATTCAGCCTTGCTTCAACAGTTTCATCATTTAAATAATCATCGTATTCCATTTCTTTTTCTAAAATACCTTTTGGTGTAATTTCAATTATTTTATTTGCAATTGTTTGAATAAATTCGTGGTCGTGTGTTGTGAATAAAATTGTTCCGTTAAATCTTTCCAGCGATTTATTTAACGATGTAATTGATTCAAGATCTAAGTGATCTGTTGGGTTATCTAATAATAGTACGTTTGCATTTGATAGCATCATTTTTGAAAGCATGCAACGAACTTTTTCCCCTCCAGAAAGTACTTTGGCCTTTTTTTTCGCCTCTTCTCCTGAGAATAACATTCTTCCTAAGAATCCACGTACATATTCTTCGTGCTGGTCAGGTGAAAATTGTCTTAGCCAGTCAATCAATGACAAATCTACACCTTCAAAAAATTCAGAGTTGTCTTTTGGGAAATAACTTTGAGAAGTTGTAACTCCCCATTCCACAGTTCCTGAATCTGGTTCTAATTCACCAGCTAGAATTTGGAAAAGAGTAGTCTTTGCAATGTCATTTTTTGATAAAATAACAACTTTATCCCCAGTATTTATCGTAAAGGAAATATTGTTAAGAACTTTTTCGCCATCGATAGTTTTGGTTAAGTTCTCAACTTTTAACATATTGTTCCCAGCTTCTCTTTCAGGCTTGAACTCAATGTATGGATATTTTCTGTTAGAAACCTGCATATCTTCAAATTGTAATTTTTCAAGCTGTTTCTTACGGCTTGTAGCCTGTTTTGATTTTGAGGCGTTGGCAGAGAAACGTGCAATAAAGTCTTGCAATTCCTTTTTCTTTTGCTCCATCTTCTTATTTTGGTTTCTGATTAATTCTTGCATTAATTGATTTGATTCGTACCAGAAATCATAGTTTCCAACAAACATTTTAATTTTTCCGTAATCAATATCAGCAATATGAGTACAAACCTTGTTTAAAAAGTGTCTATCATGTGAAACTACAAGTACAGTTGTATTTTCTAAGTCCATCAGAAAATCTTCTAGCCATTTTACTGCATGCAAGTCAAGTCCATTTGTAGGCTCATCTAATAATAATATGTCAGGATTTCCAAAAATAGCCTGTGCAAGCAGAACCTTTACTTTTTCAGGTTCTGTTAACTCTTTCATCAGTTTATGATGAAGTTCAGAAGGAATTCCTAAACCAATAAGAAATTTTTCAGCATTTGTTTCAGCTTCCCAACCGTCTAGCTCTGCAAATTCTCCTTCAAGTTCAGCCGCCAAGTTTCCGTCTTCTTCTGTAAATTCAGTTTTTGCGTATAGGGCATTTTTTTGCATCATAATATCGTATAATTTTGCATGCCCCATCATTACTACATTTAGCACTTCTTCATCTTCGTAAGCAAAGTGATCCTGTTTTAAAAATGATAACCTTTTATTTTTTTCTATAATAACTTCTCCAGAAGTAGAATCAAGCTCCCCAGTTAACACTTTCAAAAAAGTTGATTTTCCAGCTCCATTCGGTCCAATGATACCGTAACAGTTTCCTTCTGTAAATTTAATGTTTACTTCATCAAAAAGTTTTCGTCCACCAAACTGGACAGATAAATTACTTGTTGAAATCAAAAAAATTTCCTCCTTAAATATTTATATTTTACTTACATTATATCAAAAATTTTCACTAAAAACAAAATAAATTTATTTAAAACCTTTATTTTTTTCAAAATAATTGGTAAAATATACGAAAGAAAAATTTTAAAATGATAGAATGGGGAAAATTATGAATAAGACAAATTTTCATACTCACAATTACCGATGTGAACATGCCGTTGGAAATGTGGAAGATTATGTAAAAGTGGCAATTAAGGAAGGTTATACTGAACTTGGAATATCAGATCACGCTCCAATGCCTGAATATTATAAAAACAATAGAATGAAAGAAGAAGATTTTGACGGATATTTGAAGGAAATAGAAGAAGCACAGGAAAAATATGGAGATAAAATCAAGATTTATAAATCACTGGAGATTGAATATTTTCCAGAATTTATTGAAAAATATGATAAATACAGGGAGAAATTGGATTATCTTGTTTTAGGGCTGCATGCCTTTAGAAAAGACGGAGATAGCACAAATTATAATGCTTGGAAGATACAGACAGGGGAAGATGTGCTGGCTTATGCGAAATATATGGTTGAGGCTATAGAAAGTGCTAAATTTGACTACATTGCACACCCAGACTTATATGTAATAAATTATCGGACTTGGGATGAAAACTGTGAAAAAGCAGCACACATGATTTCAAAAGCGGCAGAAAAAATGGATGTACCGCTTGAAGTAAATGCAAACGGAATAAGAAAAAC
The DNA here is from genome assembly GCF_041538065.1 of Leptotrichia hongkongensis. NCBI lineage: Bacteria > Fusobacteriati > Fusobacteriota > Fusobacteriia > Fusobacteriales > Leptotrichiaceae > Leptotrichia > Leptotrichia hongkongensis. Next base: position 59,361 of record NZ_JBGORW010000003.1, read on the forward strand.
ATTTGAAAGACATCCAGACTGGGACAGATATATGTATCCATACAAGGAATTTTGGGAAATTGTGAAGCAGTATAATGTTAGAACGATAATTGGTTCGGATACACACGATTTTAACAGAATGGAAGATAAAGAGATGGAAATTGCAAGAGAGTTTGCAAAAGAAATTGGGTTGAATGTGATTGAGAGTATTTTTTAGAATTGTAAAATTTAACAGGAGGAATTAAATTGAAGAAAATAATTTTATTTATTTGTATTTTAATAGGAGTGAGTTCATGTTCTGTTATTCGTGGATTTGCTGATATATCAAATCGAAATGCCAGAGGATATAAAACTGAATATAAACAAGAACAGTTAGCATTAGAACATCATAAACTAACATATAAATTTCCAAAAACAAAGGATAGTAGAAATAACGAGGAATATGAAACAGTATGGAATGGTATGAAGCTAATAATTCCTAAAAATACAACGATAGATAAGGAAGGTAAATTAGTTTATAAAGGTTATCAATTAAGAGTGGGATTTACTCAAACTGCTAATAGAGAAGAGCTTTGTAGAAATAATGTGAATGACAGTAAACAATGGTATAAGAAATATGATGGAAGTTATCGTATTTTAGAGTTTTATGAGTTTAAGTATTACAAAGGTCATCCAAATTTTAATTTAGATTTAGCTAAAGACATAGCTGCACTAAATGATTTTATCGAATGTTAAAAAATTTAGGGAAGGAGGATGTATAATATTATTATACGAGAAAATTAACATGAAAAAAATAATTTTACTTATTTGTATTTTATTAGGAATAAGTTCGTGTGAAGTCATTGATGAAGCTGTTCAAGATGCACGAGCATATGGAGATGCAACTAGATATGAAAAAAAGCAAGAGAGAATAGGAAACGAACTCTTTGATGAAGATACTCAAAAAATAATGTGGAATGGTATGGAATTAATAGTTCCCAAAAATACAAAAATAAACGAAAGAGGAAAACTAGTTTACGGTGATTATGAATTAAATATATATCTCTATCGTGTTACAAGAGAGAATATTTGTACAGCCAAAAAATCATTTAAAAAAGAATGGTATAAAAAATATAATAATAATTATTATGTTTTAGAAGGCTCTACATATAATAATTTAATTGTTCATTGGAATAGTAATATAAATTTAGCCAGAAAAATAGCTAGAGAAAATAATTTTACTGAATGTTAAAAAATTTTAAAGAAAGGAGTGTGTGATATTTATTATCATAACAATAAATAAAAATGGATAATACTTTTAGATTTTTAAAAGGGGCAAAAATGATACATCCTACGACAGGGATTACATTGGAGTATTTAGATAAATCTGATGCAGTTTGTTTTGTGCTGTTTAACGAAACAAAAGAAAAAGTAATTTTAGTGAAGCAGTTCAGACCAGGGTCAAAAAATTATGAAATTGAAGTTTGTGCTGGGCTAATTGATGGAGATGAAAAGCCTAGAGTTGCTGCATTTAGAGAGTTGAAAGAGGAAACTGGGTATTTGGAAAAAGATGTGACAGATATTGAAGAGTTGCCACAAGGACTGTATGTTTCGCCAGGATACACGACCGAAAGATTGTATTTTTTCAGTGCAAGACTAAAATCTGATGACATTAAGCCTGTAGAGCAGTCACTCGACCATGGGGAAGAAGTAGAAGTAGTATGGGTCGATGTGAAAGATATTACAAAGATGTCAAGAGATATGAAAACAATACTTGCAGTAACTTACTTTTCAAAAGAAGCTAAATAATTTTAATCTATAAATTAACTTTTGTACTAAAAAAGAAGGGAGGAGATTATGAAGATTTATTTACCGTTGCCTGTAATAATACTAATTTTTTATCTAATTTATGTAGTTTTTTTAGTAATTATGAAAAAGATTAGATTTAATGCAGAAAATTTGGAAGAATTGGATGGGGAATTTATATTTACTTTTATAAAAAGAATAAAAAAAGAACAGATATATTTCAATATTGATGAGGTTAAGATGTGCGTTTTAACACGAATTTTTATTCATCAGGGAACTTTTAAAACGATAAATTTTAATATCTTTTTGAATGACGGATATAGCTTGAGATTGAGGAAAAAGAATGAATGTTTATTATTTTTGCAAGTATGCCGAGAGAAAAGGGAAGAGCTGTATCAGAAAATTTTAAGTATGATACCTGCAGATATGACAGTTATTTCAATTATTGAAAAAGAGCTTGATAATTTTAAACGTTAAAACAACGTATGAAGGGGAAAAGAAGAATGGGTTTATGGAATTTTTTTAAGAAAAAGAAAAAAGTGCAGTCAGGTGTCTGTTTTTTAAATAAAAAATCCTCTATAGAGCTTGTAAAAAGCTTTTTGGAAACTTATGCAGATGAAATTAGTACAGTTTCAACAGAAGATGGGAATAAATTGACTGAAAAAACGAGGAAATTTTATTTTGAGCTAAGTGACGGAAGAAAGATAACAATAGTCGTAAATCCAGATAGAAATTTTCTCTTAAAAAGAAAAAATAGGAATAGAAATCTTTTTAGAAAAACTGAATTCAGAAAGTTTTAGAAATATAAGTGAAGAGCAGCTTTCTAAATATAATAAGCTATTTGTAACTGTAGAGGCGATTAATAAGGAAGAAATGAAAGATGAAGAGAAATTATTGGATAAAACCACAAATTTTCTAAGAAAATTTCATAAATTTATTATACAGAAGAGCTTGAATCATTATCATTTTGGCAATAGGAAGATGATTCAAAACCCTGAAAAATGGGAAGTTTCAGATTTTATTCCGCCACTTTCAGAAAAAATGTTCACTGAATATAATTTGGAAATAACAAACAATGATATTGAAAGAAAGAATAAAAATATAGACAGAATAAAACAGAAAGGTCTTCCATATAATGAAAATATGGAAGAGATTCCATACATAAATTTATAATGTTAGTTAAAAATTTTTATTTATGATTTTTTTATTTTTATAAAAACCTAAAAATAGCTAATAGTCAAATCAATTAATTTTAAATAAAATTTAGACTACTAAACAAATTTAATTAAAAAAAGGGGCTTATAATAAAATAATTTGAAAAATTAATTGACAATAGATTTCAAAAATGATAATATTAAAACATAGAATTTAAAAGAAATTTTTGTAATTATAATGTGTAGAAGGAGAAAAATTAAGATGAAGAAAATCGCAATCTTAACAAGTGGAGGAGATTCACAGGGGATGAATACAGTGATAAGAGCTGTCACTAAAGCTGCTATAAACAAAGGAATGGAAGTTTATGGTATAAGAAGAGGATACAAAGGTATGCTTGAAGATCAGATTTTTCCATTGACATTGTTAGATGTAAGTGGAATTGCTGATAAAGGAGGAACAATTTTACTATCAGCAAGATTGCCAGAATTCAAAGATCCTGAAGTTAGAGCAAAAGCGGCGGCTAATTTAAAAAAATATGGAATTGATGGATTAGTTGTAATCGGTGGAGACGGATCATTCCATGGGGCACACTATTTGTATGAGGAACATGGTATTAAAACAATTGGAATACCTGGAACAATTGATAATGACGTAGCTGGAACTGACTATACAGTTGGTTATGACACAGCATTAAATATAATTTTAGATGCTATTTCTAAATTAAAAGATACAGCAACTTCACACGAAAGAACATACTTGGTTGAAGTAATGGGAAGAAACTGTGGAGATTTGGCTCTTTATTCTGCAATAGCAGGAGGAGCAAGTGGAGTAATGATTCCTGAAGCTCAAAGTTCTATTGATAAAATAGCTGAAGTAATCAAAAAAAGACGTGCGGAAGGTAAATTGTACGATATAATCGTAGTTGCAGAAGGTGTCGGAAATATTATGGACATTAAGGATGAATTAGCTAAAAAAATTGATACAAATATAAGAGTTACAATTTTAGGGCATATCCAAAGAGGTGGAGCACCAACAGCATTTGACAGAATATTAGCAACAAGATTAGGAGTAAAAGCGGTTGAGCTTATCGAAGAAGGAAAAGGTGGATTAATGGTTGGAATTCAAAGTGAAGAAGTAACAACTCATAAATTATCTTACGCTTGGGAAAATTATTCTAAAACATCTGCTTCTGATTATGCAATCGCAAATATGTTATCATTATAATTGTTAAACTCTTTATTAGATTTAACAGTTTAAAAAATAAATGAATATTTCTTACGGAAGTAAGAATTCATTGATAAAATAAGGCAATGAAATTTTAAATATCAAATTTTAGGAGGAAAAATGAAAATTAAAATGACTAAAGTTGTTTGTACTATCGGTCCAAAAACTGAAAGTGTTGAAATGTTGACAAAATTAGTAGAAAGCGGAATGAACGTAATGAGATTGAACTTTTCTCATGGTGATTTCGAAGAACATGGAGCTAGAATTAAAAATATTAGAGAAGTAATGAAAAAAACAGGTAAGGAAATAGGAATTTTATTAGATACTAAAGGACCTGAAATCAGAACTGGAAAATTAGAAGGTGGAAAAGACGTATTATTAGAAACTGGTAAAAAAGTAACTATTACTACTGATTACTCTTTCGTTGGAAATGCTGAAAAATTTGCAGTTTCTTATCCTGGAATTGTTGATGACTTGTATGAAGGAACAACAGTATTATTAGATGACGGTTTAGTTGGATTAAAAGTTGAAAGCGTTGATAAAGCAGCTGGAGAAGTTCACTGTGTTGTTACAAATACTGGAGAACTAGGAGAAACTAAAGGTGTAAACTTGCCGGATGTTTCAGTTGGATTACCAGCATTAGCTGAAAAAGATATTGCTGATTTGAAATTTGGTTGTGAACAAGGTGTTGACTTTGTAGCAGCATCATTCATAAGAAAAGCATCTGACGTTGCTGAAGTAAGAAAAGTATTGGATGACAACGGTGGAAAAAATATTCAAATTATTTCAAAAATTGAAAGCCAAGAAGGTGTTGATAACTTCGATGAAATCTTGGAATTAAGTGATGCAATCATGGTTGCCAGAGGAGATTTAGGAGTAGAAGTGCCTGCTGAAGAAGTTCCATTTATGCAAAAAATGATGATTAGAAAATGTAATAAAGTTGGAAAACCAGTTATTACTGCAACACAAATGTTAGACTCAATGATTAGAAACCCACGTCCTACAAGAGCAGAAGCAGGAGACGTTGCTAACGCTATCTTAGACGGTACAGATGCAGTTATGTTATCAGGAGAATCTGCAAAAGGTAAATATCCAGTAGAAGCTGTTAAAATGATGGCTACTATTTCAAAAAGAACAGATGAATTTAAGAAATTTAAAACAGTTGAAACTCCAGATGGATCAGAAATTTCTGTTACAGAAGCAATTTCAAGTGGTGCAGTAAGCACTTCGCAAGCATTAGATGCTAAATTAATCGTATGTTGGACAAAAACTGGTAGAGCAGCAAGAATGATTAGAAAATATGGACCAGTTGTACCAATTATTGCTTTGACAGACAATGACCAAACTGCTAGACAGTTAGCATTAGTAAGGGGAGTTAGAGCTTACGTAGAAAAAGGATTGGATAAAACAGATGATTTCTTTGCAAGAGCAAGAGAAATTGCTGCTAATCATGAAGAAGCTAACAAAGGTGATTTAGTAGTAATGGTAACAGGAATCTCTAAAGAAGGAACAACTAATACATTTAGAGTAGAAAGAGTTGGAGAATAATTAAAAAACAATTATTATAAATAATTTTTATGAGGGAAATGGTTTTTGTGCCTTTCCCTTTTTAAAATAGTATAGTTATTTTTTAAAATTTTTATATTGTCTAATTTTATAATTTAAATAAAAAATGTAATATTTAAGGAAAGGGGTGAAGTAAATAATATGAAAAAATTAAATGATTTAATAGATGTTTTTGCAAAATTGCCAGGAATTGGGAGAAAAAGTGCGGCAAGAATTGCGTTTGATGTTTTAGATAAAAGTGAAGATGATATTGATAGAATGCTGGAAATAATAAAGGATTCGCATATGAATATCAAACATTGCGAAATTTGTGGAAATTTGTCTGAAAATGATATTTGCGAGATTTGTACTAACGAGAAAAGGGATAAGGAAGTAATCTGCGTAGTTGAAGGAGTCCGAGATGTAATTGCTTTTGAAAAATCTGAAACATATAACGGACTTTATCATGTACTTGGTGGAAAGATAGATCCATTAAATGGAGTTACAATTGAAGATTTGAATTTGAGAAAGTTAATGAATAGACTAAATGAAGATGTAAAAGAAGTTATATTGGCTTTAAATCCCGACTTGGAAGGTGAAACTACAAGCCTATATTTGACAAAATTCCTGAAAGAAAAGAATATTAAGATTTCTAAAATTGCAAGCGGTATTCCAATGGGCGGAAATATTGAATACACGGATATGGCAACACTAGGAAGATCGCTTGAGGGTAGGGTTAATGTGGATGATGTAGACTAAAATTTTAAACAATGTAGCCTACTTATTTTTTCTACTTTTAAGTGCTAGAATTGTTATAGTCTTTGTAGTTTCTAATAGTTTTGTAGTAAAATTTCTATTGAAGAAATCCAGACATATAAAAAAATAAATTGTGTAAATTCAAATATATCTAAATACGAGTTTACACAATTTTTTATTCATAAATTCTTTTTTATTTTATCCATACATCTCTTCAATCTTTTCATCATCAATTCCAAATAAATAAGTCAGTATAAATCCTCCTGCATACGCTCCAAGCATTGCAATTATAAAGTAAATCCAAGTTCCAGGAACAACAATAAGTAGTCCAAATAAACCTGAAACACCTTGAGAAATTGTTCCTAAATGAAATAGAACTGCAAGAACTCCACCGATTCCAGAACCTAAGCACGCTGTAATAAAAGGTTTTCCTAATGGTAAAGTTACAGCATACATTAATGGTTCACCAATTCCAAGTATTCCAACCGGAATAGAATCTCTTACCATATTTTTAAGCCGTTGATTCTTAGTTTTTATATAAATTGCAATTCCTGCGCCAACTTGTCCTCCACCTGCCATTATAAGTATAGGAAGCAGATAGTTAATTCCTTTTGTAGGTCCTGTCGGATCATTAAGTAAAGTGTGTATAGGAGTTAAAGCTTGATGTAGTCCAACTGAAACTAAAGGAAGGAATCCAGCCGCCAGTATATATCCTCCCAATATTCCTAACTTCTTATATGAGAAATCAAGAATGGTGAATATGAAGCCAGTTACAACAGTTCCTAAAGGCTGAATTATTATTAGGGCTATAAATACACCTATTATTAAAGTTAAAAGAGGAGTAAAAAAGGTATCAAGCATTACAGGAACTATCTTTCTTATATTTTTTTCCAAATATGCGACTATTATTCCCATAAATAAAGATGCAAGCAGTCCTCCCATTCCAGGTGCAAAAGGCTTACCTGTAAAAGGAAGTATAATTGCACTCTTGTCTTCAACTTTAAGAAGTAAAGGCAAGGCTGGATTTGTGATAAATATTGATCCCATAATTCCACCAAGCACTGCAGTCCCACCAAATTCTTTTGCTGCATTCATCCCTACATAAATCGCAAGATATCCAAACATAACAAATCCGATACTTCTTATCGCAGCAAACCACCATACTGTATTATAAGCATTTTTTGTTGCAACATTTATTACATTTGTAAGTCCCATTATTAACCCTGATGCGATTATTCCAGGTAATAGAGGTACAAATATATTTGCAATTTTTTGAAGAAATCGTTGGACAGGACCATTATGTTTTTGTTTATTTGTTTTCTTATTTTCACTTGCTATATCCTTTATGTTACTATCTGAAAATCCTAGAGCAATACCACTAAGTTTTGAAAATTTATCTCCTACTGCATTTACTTTTCCAGGCCCTAGTATTATCTGTAAAGTTTCAGCATTTACTACGTTCAGTACGCCATCAACTTTTTTTAACTTTTCTAAATCTACTTCATTTTTAACTTTAACTCTAAGTCTTGTCATGCAGACTGCGTTTGAAGCAATGTTTTCCTTACCGCCTAAAATATCATAAATTTCCTGTGCTGTTTTTTTTGCATCCATAATGCTCATCTCCTTTGTAAGTTGAAGTTTCAAAATTTTTAATTATACTAAATTCCATTTAAACAACGAATTTATTACAAATTTTTCTAATAAAGGATATAAACCTAATATTTTCAAATAATTTTAAGACATAATTTTCGTTTTTTAAACAGAATCTAGTATAAATTAATCCGTCGGAGCATTTTTCTGTGATGACAAAACTGTTTGAGCATAGCGAGTTTTTTGTCAATGCAGAAAAATGTCGTAGACTAGCCATAGGTTGTAGGATTTGCGGCAATGAGCAATCCTACGAAAATAAAAAAGAAAAATTATAGTAATGCTCCGTTATAAAAATTTATTCTTATTTTAAACTAGGTTTAGTATTAAATAGTGAAAGATAAATCTATTAGATAGAGATATTTTTATTTTTTTACAAAAGAAAATTTTTGCCAAGGTTTGATGTAATCAATTAAAAATATTTCTTCATCTGCTATCTTTCCAACAACATTTGATTTTCCGGTATTTTTCATTTCTGTTTTTGCAATTAAAAGTTCCCCTGCGTAATGTCCAAATTCGCTGCTTTCAATAATTATATCTCCCTTTTTTATTATTTCAGGGGCATTAAAAATTTTAAAATTATGTTCTTTATATTTTACACGGCTATTTGTAGAACGGATTAGATTTTCAGAAATATCACCTCTATTAAAGTGAAATTCATCAAAAATTATTTTTTGTTCTATTTTAGGAACATTTTTTTTAAGTTCAATTGAGAAACTTACCATATCTTTACGCACTTTTTTAAATTCTTCTAATTCTTCATCAGTTGGATAGCAGTTTGAAATAATTATATCGTCAATTGTTTCTAGTGCCATAAAATGCTTGAACTGAACTATCAACGGTAAATTACGATGCATTTCCAAAGTTGGTAATCCTTGCGTTACTGGCTTAGGACCAAAACTGTTTTTAGATTGTGAAGTTATAAATGCGGCTGTTCGTAATCCATATTTTGTAAAATTTTCTGTACATTTTTTGAAAAATTCCAAGCCTAATCCTGTGTGAATATGAGGATAAAAGTTATGGCATCCTATCAGATTATTTTTATTCGGGCGATAATCCATAATTGTATCGATATAATGAGTATCGTTGCTCATATTTATTTCAATTTTTAAATTTTCTTTATTAAATGTCATAATGCTTTCCTGCAATCCAGTAAATCCAATATCAAGCCTAATTCCGTCAGCTCCCATTTCCTTAAAAAATGCTAAATTATCATAACTTATTCCCAAATCATTCAAAACTTTTGGATTTACATCCAGAATAATCTCAAACCCTTTTTCTTTGGCATAATAATTTACTTTTTTAAATTTTTTTAAAATTATTTCTTTATCCTCTGTAGAAGAAAGCAGACAACTAAATATTCGGCTAAAGCCAGCTTCAAAAGATTTATCAATATAACTTAGCAGTTCTTCTTCAGTTGTCTTTCCAGGATAAATAGAAATTCCTAATTTTCTCATTTTGTGTTATTTCCCTTCTTCTATCTATTTTTATTCTTGTGCTTCAGCATGTTCTTCTGCCAATAATTTTTTCTCATAGGCATTAAAGAAAGGATAGTAAATTGCAACAGAAATTAAAATAAGAAGTATATTTAAAATAACTGCTCTAAAATCTCCATTTGTTGCTAAAAATGCTCCTATTGGCCCAGGTAGAGTCCAAGGTGGTGTTGAAGTTACACGGTTTACCAGTCCTGCTACCATTGCGAAATAAGTGATAGAGGCATTAACTATTGGAACAATTATAAAAGGCGGTAATAATGTAGGATTTAATACTATTGGAGCTCCAAAAATAATTGGCTCGTTTATGTTGAATATTGAAGGAAGGATTGCTGCTTTTCAGGAATTGTACGAAATGCCTTGAACATTCCCCCAGCCCCATTTGTTTCCTGTCCTAGAAGTCCGTTTTCAAATGGTATTCTTTCATCCTTAATTCTCGCATCAAGCAGTCCCACACGAAACTGAGTAGTCACAAAATCCGCATCTTTTATAGCTTCTCTTCTATCCAGTGTCAAATAAACCTTGCAGTCAATACCAGCCTTTTCAACCATTCTTTTAGCCAAATTTCCAACTATTTCTAATTTTTCTTTCCCTTCCTCAATATCAACTAGCCATATTTCATTAACTGGCAATTCCTTTATCCTTTTAATAAATCCTTCTATCAGTTCAGGAGTATAGCTGGAGCCTCCACCAATCGTTACAATTTTAATTCCATCTCTTTTTTCCATTTTACTATCCTTTCTAAATTGCTAAATATTTTTTTCAGAATATTCATGTATCAATTTTGCTACATTATTGTCGTATTGTTTTAATTTTTCCGTTGCCATATCTCTATCAATATCCAAAAGTATCATAGCAATAGCTGTTTTTACATCATTTCCGGCTTTTTCCAAAACAGAACTTGCAATTTCATAATCAACCCCAGTAGTTTTCATTATTATTCTTTTTGCTCGCTCAACCAGTTTCTGATTGGAAGTTTTGACATCCACCATGTAGCCTGAGAATACTTTTCCAAGTTTTATCATAATTGTTGTAGAAATCATATTAAGTATCATCTTCTGGGCTGTTCCAGCCTTCATTCTGGTAGAGCCAGTAACAATTTCAGCACCAACGGTAACTTCTATTGGATATTGACTGATTTTGGATAAATCCGAATTTTTGGAGCAAGTTATACTTCCCGTAACTGCACCAATGCTATTTGCATATTCAATTGCCCCTAAAACATAAGGTGTTCTGCCAGAAGCCGCAAGTCCTATAACCACATCATTTTTTGTAAGGTTAATATTCACCAAGTCCTGTTTTCCCAGTTCTGGATTATCTTCAGCATTTTCCTTAGCCTTGAATATCGCTTCATTTCCACCAGCAATTATTCCTTGAACTTTCTCAAAGGGAACCCCATAAGTGGGAGGGCATTCCGAAGCATCAAGAATTCCAAGTCTTCCCGATGTTCCTGCACCAATATATATAATTCTTGTTTCTTTTTTATATTTTGACAATATGACATCTATAAGCCGTGAAATGCTCTCTAATTCTTTTTCTACGCAAAACGCCACTTTCTTGTCTTCCTCATTTATCCTTCTCACAACTTCAAGGCTATCCTGTAATTCGATATCCTTGCTATTAGGATTATTTTCTTCAGTAGACAATTTTTCAAGTTCAATCATTATTTATCACACCCTTTAAGTTAAGTCTAAAACTAGTTCTGTATACCATAATTATATCTCGATTTCTCCTAAATGGAAGTCTATTTTTAAATTTATCTGAAAAATTTGTTTAAAAGAGAAGAAAAGTGCTGATAAACTTAAACTCTATTTAAAAAAATAGGAATAAAATTTTATAACAATTAATTTGATAGCTTTATAAAAAAATCAAATCTTTAAGTATTCATATAAAAGATTTTTATTTAGATTTTTAAAAACTTCTTATTAATAAATATTTTTTCATAATCTTATATTTTTTCTTTTTATAAGGCAAGGGAAATCAGTCGCCATTTCCCTTGCAACCCTGGCTCGTCTAAGCATTTTTTTGAAATAAAAACGAAACTCGCTAACGCTCAAACAATCGTTTTCATTCCAAAAAAATCACGACATTCTATACTAAATTATAAAGATTATCATATTTAAGTTTTAGGCTTTTACATTTTAAAAATACTAAATAAGCAAAATTTCGTTAAAGGAAAAATAACTAAATACGAATGTATTTCTTTCGCCATAATTTTTATAATGATAGAACTTATTTATGTTAAAATAACTCTTATTTGTGAAAGTGAGCGTAGTTTTTACGAAGCGAGTTTTATTTTTTCTTTATAAGAAAGTTTTGCCTAAAGCGGGATTGTAAGGGCATAGCGTTTGATGTCCTTACGTTACAAAAAATTGAAGTAAAAAAACAAGAGCATAATTATTTTTTACACTCTTGCTTATTTATAGATGATTAAATTTATTTGTTAAAAACAACAGATACAGCCAATATAAAATTTATACTTTTTATTTTATTAAACTAAATACAAAATATGGAAGAAACCCCATGCACATACTTGAAAAAATAATCCAAAGTCCCGACACAGTCTCCACAATTTTTCCTGATAAATCCTTTTTCAAAAATTTTACCATAAAATATATCGAAACTATCAATATTACAAGCAATATTAATCTGCTGAATAAAAAATATTTTTCATAAGTATGGGCAAGCCCAAGAATGACAAGAAGATATTCAATAATAAAAAGTAGACTTAAAATAACCACAGCCTTTTTTCTTCCCAAAAGTTTGCTATATGTTTGCACTCCATGTTCCTTTTCATCAGCTCTTCTCGTTTTCCTTCCAATTTCCAGAACAATTCCATTTAAATAATTTAATGCAAAAAGAGGAATTAGTCCTACAAAAATATTTTTTTCGTATTTTTCTAGCAATAAGTACAAAGTTTCTAAAAAATGATCTTGTAAAATATATTCTATTCCTTTTACAATAACAAGGGTAATAAATATCATTATCACAACGTGGGAGAGAGCATAAATTAAAATTCTTTTTGTAAGCCATTTTTTTATAAAAAATTCTTTTGACATCAAAAACATATAAATCCATACTAATATCATATAATAAATAATTTTAGGATTTATTACATGTGCAAATATTATCTGAATTATAACAGTAGCAATTCCAATTTTTCCCAATACTTTTAATGAAATTATACCTCTTTGAACAGGACGATAAGACCGATATTTTAAATCTTCTTCATAATCTTTAAATTCATCTGTAATTCTCAGCTGAAAGAAAAACATGAATATTATGATAAATAAGGGAAGTAATTTATACCAGATCATTGGCACTTTATCAATTTCTTTATCCCAGAGTAGTGGTACTCTATTGATTTCTTTTGACAAAATTGGCTTTATAATTTTTGAATTATACAGTAATCCTGTGTAAATATATCCTGACAAAGTAAAAATCAATACGAAAAAAGAGTTTTTTCCTAATGGAAATCGCTCATTTAAGTATATTTTGAATTTTTTTATATTTTAGATTATTGATTTTTTTGAATTTCTATTACTTTGACTCATTTATTTCTCCTCTTACAATATTATATATAAATAGATTTTACTGACAGTAGAAGTCAATCATGGAAAGTAAATATCCTGTATTACTGTCTACTGGTGTACTTTCAATAAAATCTTTAATTTTATACCTTAATATTAATTTTTTTTCATTATACTGTTCACGCTTTTCAATAGTCATCGCTCTATCCAGAGAATGACTAAACGGACTTCCTGAACTTGCAATGCCTTCTATAATTCCCCCTAAAAAATCAAAAAACAGTCCTCTTGCTTTAGAACGTATATGAGTCTGATACTTTTCATCAAGGTATGATAAGTCTGCCTCACTCTTTTCTGCTGAAAGATAAAATCTTTTCAAAGCTCTTCTGTCATATAATGAAAATAATTTTAATCCTTCCTGAATTAATTCTTTTGCTTCTGTTTTCATAAAATTTCCTTTCTGAATTTAAATTTTCAATAATCTCTTCAAGTTTTTTATAGTCTGTCGTACTGTTATATCTTTTGTCCATAGGAATTTCAGTTTCGATTATTTTAAATATTCTAAATTTATAGATTGTAAAATATATTGCGACAAACTAAAAAATATAAAAACTCATGATAATTTCGTGTTAAAATGTTAGTAACAACAAAAACATTAACGAAAGGAAATATATCATGAGCCACAAATATTTTACCATAAATGAAAGAAATAAACTAGAGGTTCTGCTAAAAAAAAATTACAAAATTTCTAAAATTTTCAAAATCTTTAACAGGCACAGGGCTACCATTTATCGTGAAATCAAAAGAATTAATGGCGAATACTCTTCTGAGAATAATCAGGCAGATGCCAATGCAAAAGCCACTAATAAAGGAAGAAATTTAACAATTACTGCTGAATTGAAAATCTGATAGAGGACAGGCTCTGGAAGACCTAGTCATCTGAACAAATTGTCAGTAGCGAATTAAAGGAGGGATTGTCGCTTAAAACTATCTATAACTGGCTGTACAATAATTTTCTGTACGTTTCCCTGAATGTCTTTAGAAGAAAAGTAAGGAGAGGGAAAACCAAGAATACGAAAGGAAAATTCAATATTGGAAAGTCAATTGGCGATAAATCGGAAGAAGTAAAGAAAATGTTTAAACTATGCAACGCTATTTGAAAAATTTTTACACGAAATTAGAAAAAAATGGTAAAATGTTCACCGTTTTGATATAATTAATTTTTTTATCAAAAACTCTAGTTTATTTATTTAATTTGTGGTAAAATGTCTTGTTACTTATAGTATATTTTTTTTAATAGTAAATTGATTTTAAATAATAGCTATAGAGATTTATAAAAATCAAAATTATTAATTCTAGTAATAATTAATGTTTATTGATTTAAAAGTAGAAAAAATAATATGTTTATTTAATAACTTTTTATAAAATTTTATTGCTAGGTTGTAAAGTGAATTTTATAAATAGAAAAATGTTAGTAGAAATTAATTCTTTTTTATTCAAATAACTTTTTTAGATAGAAAGGATACATAATTTAAGATTATTAAAATTTTTATTTAATAAATTAAAAGAGAGGTGTTGTCAAATGGGGAAAAATTTTTCGTATGAATTTTTAGAATTTTGTAACGATAATTTTGATAATGTGAAAGAAAATGATAAAAATGATTTTCATGATGATATTTCCAATTTAAAATTTTCGAATGTTGAAAATAGTGATAAAGCCAGAAATAAAAAGGTAAAATTTAATACAAAATATAAAAATAATATAGAATATAGTAAAAAAAATCCAATAAAAATAAATTCAAAAGCAACAGCAACTTTTTTTCTGACGGCATTTACTGGAATATTAAATGCAACTGGAATGGATACGAAAGTTGAAAGAGAAAAAATTAATGAAAATGAAAAAAATCAAAACTTTAATTCAGATAATCTAGATATTAATTTTAATTTCAAAAAAAATAAGATACAGAAAAATGAAATTGAAGATAGTTTTTCAAAGAAAAAACCAAAAGTGAGATTTTCATTTTCTACAATGTATGAAGTTCCAATTTCCAAACGTAAGCCAAAAAACTCTCCAAATACTGGAATGACGATAGATAAAATTGATAAACAGCCACTTTCTAATAGTTCTAAAAAAATATCAAATACTTCAAATTCTCAAATAAAGGCCCATACTGAAAGCGAACGTTGGACTTATTACGGTGGAGATGAATTTAATGACAACAGTTTTGATACAAGTAAATGGTCAGCATACGACAATAACAATACTTATGGACATCCGCAGGATATGATTCAATACTATAATGCAAGTCAAATTTCAGAAACAACTGATGCACAAGGAAATGGAGTTTTAAATATAAATTCAAATAGAATGAGAGGTACTACAATTACTACTTCTGATGGGCAAAGCAGGGAAGCTTGGAATTCGGGATTTATAACTTCAGGAGGACGATATGCAGCTAATCCTGCAAATGTTTTTTATCCATTGTATTCGAGAATTGATGTAAGGGCAAAAGTTGCAAATGAAATAGGTTTTTGGCATGCTCCATGGGTAACTCATTATAATGGCGCATCTACTGCAGAATTAGATATTGGAGAATTTTTTGCACCGACAAATGGAAAAAATGTGGTTACTCAATCAATTCATTTATATAATAAGAAAATGGGGACAGTTCAAAAAAATGTAGTAAATGGTGGAATTAAAAATTTTAGAGTAAAATCTGATGTTCAGAATGATTTTCATGTTTATTCAGTATCAGTGGAACCGTCTTCAACTCCTAATGAAGCAATTATTACATATTGGGTTGATGATAATAAAGTTTATTCATTTGCTACAGATTCAAAAGGAGCGGGTATTTATAATAAATTTATTGAAGATTCAATAAAAGACAATAGGTTAGATTCTACATGGAATATTATGTTTCAAGGGGGAGTAGGAGGTAATGGCTATCCGATAACTGGATTGGACTCAGCACAGAGTGTTATTGACTATATTCGTGTATTTGTCCCTGCAGCCCAAGTGCAATCAGTACCTACTGTAACACCTGTAAATCCTGCTACAACACCAGGAAGTTCAAATACTCCAGGGAATAATAATAATACGTCTCCTACAGCAGCAATTCCTATATACCATAAAATATTAATAGAAGCGCCTAGATCAAAAGTGGATTTTGATCTTGTAAAAAAAATAAATTCTGAAATTTATAGAAACATTGAAAATACAGAGGATGATAAACTGGATGTAAATATAACTCATATTGGAAATATCAGTACGAGCTATAGTGATAAATTAAATAACATAAATTATACTTCAAATTCACAAGGAATATTATTATCCGCTTTAAAAGATTTTGGAAAATTTACATTTGGGGGAGCTTTAGGATATCAGAATTCTAATGTTAATTATAATGGAGTTTTTAGTGGAATTGAAGAGGATATTGATTCTTTTCAGGCATTATTAGAGGGAAAATATGAATTTACTGAAAAACTCGATTTAGCAGGAATTTTAACATATTCATACAATAATCATAAGTATAAAGCCGATTTTTTTAATATAATGAATAATGTGAAATATAAATCTAGAATATTGGATGCTTCAATGAGATTAGGTTATAAATTCATATTTGATGATGGATATATAAAGCCATACTTAGGGTTAGGTATAACAGGAATTAAAGAAGGAGACATGAGTAAAATTAATGTTTCTAATACTTCACAAACTGGAATAAACGAATTTTTAGGAATTTATGGTGAAAAAACTTTTGGTAAATTTACTTTATTCGGACAATCAGAATATAGATTTAGAAATAAAAAAGCTTCATATCATACAAAAAGAAGTTATACTAATCGATACGATATTTCTCCACTAAACTATTCTAGACAGTCATTTAGCTTTGATATAGGTGGAGATTATAAAGTAAATGATAATATGAACGTAAGTTTGTCGTATGGATTTAATGGCTCTAAAAATAACAGTCTTAAATTAGGATTGAAAGCTTCTTTTTAGAGATAAAATGTATTAAAAATTTTTGTATTAGAGCAAAAAAATATCTTTAGATTAATAATATACTCAAACCTATTTAAAATTAAACTACTAAAAATTATATAAATTTAGGGTTTGAGTAAAATAGTCATAGCCTTTTGAGTTTAGTTTTAAAGCAGTTTTACTATATAAGATGTTTTTATGAGCAAAAATACTGGTAATATTCCAAGTTAAATTTTTAAAAAATATTCACTTCTAAATAAAAATATGATATAATCCAAGTAATTTTAATTACGCAGGAAGGAGAAAGTGCAAAAAGTATGGAATTTTATAATTTTATTTATTTGGAAAATAAAAAGATTGTAATTGACAAGTTTTTTCTTGTTATAATTATTTTTGTAATTGCATTTGTATTATTTGCATTCTGGAAATGGTTTAAAGGGAGCATTTCTTTGAGAGATAAGCAGCTTAGTATGCTTGGTTTAATGATTATTTTTTTATTTGGATTGTATCATTTTGAAAATTACAGAGCTAATAATAATCGAGAAAAAGTTTATAAAAATTCAGCAAGCGTTATAAAAAAACTGGCTGAAAAATTTAAAGTTGGAGAAAATGAGATTTTTATAAATACTCCCGAAATAACAGAACATACAGTTTATAAAATAAGGGATAAGTTTTATCAGATTCATTGGGTAGACAATAATATTCTGGTTGAACAAATGACAGTTCCTTATGTAGATGAAATTAAAACATTTAAAGAATAGCGAAATTTCTTGTTTTTTAAAAGGAAAGATAATAAAGAAAGTGAGATGATGTAATTTGGATTTTATAATTCCTGTGGCGATAAAACTTACAATCGGATTTATTGCTTTAGTAGTATTTATGAATTTAAACGGACGAAGCCAGCTGGCACCCACTTCAACAGAAGATCAGATAGGAAACTATGTTCTTGGGGGAATTATTGGTGGTGTAATTTACAATCCTAGCATAACAATAGTTCAGTTTTTAATAGTACTGTTAATATGGGGACTGTTAATGACAACAATAGATTTTCTAAAAAATTCAAACAAAAATGTAAAAAAAATGATAGATGGACAAATTGTATACTTAATAAAAGGTGGAAAAATGCTAACAGAAAATTTTGCTCAGGCAACTCTTTCTATTCCTGATTTCTATACGAAATTAAGAACAAAAGGGATTTTCAAAGTATCGGAGATTGAAGATGCATTTATGGAATCAAATGGACAATTAATTGTTATACAAAAAAATGATGAAAATTATTCAAGTTTACTAATTTCGGAAGGAAAAATTCTGCAAGAAAATCTTGAACATATTGGAAAAGATGACAAATGGCTTTGGGAAGAACTTGCAAAGTATAATGTTTCTGATATTAATGATATTTTTTTAGTTGAATATGATGGCGATGATAAACTTTTTATTGTGAGAAAATAATTTTAAATAAAAGATACTCAGACAGTAGTGTGATATTGCCTGGGTATTTTTTGTATACAGAATAGAAAAAAGTAAAAAAAACAATTTACAGAATAAAGATTTTACAGTATAATATGAACAAAGGAAAATAGAGTGATATTATTGAAAATAAATGGTTAGAAAAATTTTGAAATAATATTTAGAAGAATAAATTTATATTGAGGAGGAAAATTAATGGGAAAAAAAGCATTAGTAATCGGAGCTGGAGGAGTATCAAATGTAGTGTGTCACAAATGTGCACAAAATTCGGAAGTATTTAGTTCAATTATGATAGCTAGCCGTACAAAGGCAAAATGCGATGAAATCAAGGAAAGAATTGAAAAAAGTAAATATGCTGGAAGAATTGAGATTCAGACTGCAAAGGTGGATGCAAATAATGTGTCTGAGTTAGTGGCATTGATTAATGAATATAAGCCTGATATTGTGATAAATGTGGCTTTGCCATATCAAGATTTGACAATTATGGATGCTTGTCTTGAAACTAAGACTGATTATTTGGATACAGCAAATTATGAGCCTTTGGACACAGCAAAATTTGAGTATAAATGGCAATGGGCTTATAGAGAAAAATTTGAAAAGGCTGGGATTACGGCTATTTTAGGAAGTGGATTTGATCCAGGTGTTACTGGAGTGTTTTCAGCATATGCACAAAAGCATTATTTTGATGAAATAAATTACATTGACATTCTTGATGCAAATGCAGGAGATCACGGTTACCCGTTTGCAACAAACTTTAATCCAGAAATTAATATTAGAGAAGTTACAGCTAATGGAAGTTACTGGGAAGATGGAAAATGGGTAGAAACAGAACCGATGGAAATTAAAAGAGTATACAATTTCCCACAAATTGGTGAAAAGGATATGTACTTACTGCACCATGAAGAATTAGAATCGCTTGCAGTTAATATTAAAGGTATTAAAAGAATTAGATTCTTTATGACTTTTGGACAAAGTTACCTGACTCACTTAAAAGTGCTTGAAAATGTTGGAATGACTTCAATTGAGCCAATAGAATTTGAAGGAAAGAAAATTGTTCCATTACAATTTTTAACAGCAGTATTACCTGATCCAGCTTCACTTGGGCCTAGAACAAAAGGTAAGACAAACATCGGAAATATTTTTAGAGGTAAAAAAGATGGCGTAGAAAAAACTTATTATGTGTACAATGTTTGCGATCATGAGGAATGTTACAAAGAAGTTAGCTCACAAGCTATTTCTTACACAACAGGAGTGCCTGCAATGATAGGGGCTGCAATGGTACTTACTGGTGAATGGAAAAAGCCAGGAGTGTTTAATGTAGAAGAAATGAATCCAGATCCATTTATGGAAGCATTAAATAAATTTGGACTACCTTGGCTTGAAGATTTTAAACCGACATTGGTTGATTAAAAAAAATATTACAGTAAAATAAATTTTTGAAAATCAGACTGCTGAAAGATGTTAGATCTTACATTTTTTAGCAATTTGATTTTTTTTTATAAAAATTTTTAAAAAATTTGTGAAGATAGTATTTTAAAATTTAAAAAAATAGGGTATAATTAAGTATGAAAAAAATATAAAATTTTATAGGAGGAGAAAATGAAAAAAATTGTTACAATTTTTAGTGTAATTTTTGCATTAATGTTAGTCGTAGCTTGTGGAAATAAGCCAGCTACAGGAGAGCAGGTAAAAGATGGTAAAACATCTGCAGATGCGACAAATTCTAAAAAAGCGGTTGCAGTAGTGTATTCTACTGGAGGTAAAGGTGACAAATCATTTAATGATGCAACTTTCAGAGGATTAGAGAAAGCACAAAAAGAATTAGGAATCACTTTTAAAGAATATGAGCCAAAAGACCCGTCAACAGAAGCAAAAAATGCTTTAACACAATTTGCAGAATCTGGAGAATTTGACTTGATTATAGCAGTTGGATACAGCATGAAAGATTCATTAGTTGCAGTAGCTCAGGCTTTCCCTGATCAAAAATTTGCAATAATTGATGAAACTGTAAATGGACTACCAAATGTTGCTTCTATTTTGTTTAAAGAACAAGAAGGATCATTCTTAGTAGGAGCATTGGCTGGAATGATGGACAAAACAGGAAGTATTGGATTTGTCGGTGCGAACGAATCTGAATTAATTAAGAGATTCTATGCAGGGTATACACAAGGTGCAAAATATGTAAAACCAGATATCAAAGTTTTACCTGTATATATTGGTGGAACTAACTCATTTAACGATCAAGCATCAGCAAAAGCTAAAACTGAAACATTAATTCAACAAGGTGCAGATGTTATTTATCATGCTGCTGGAGCAAGTGGACTAGGGGTATTCCAAGCAGTTAAAGAAAAAAATGTTTATGGAATTGGTGTGGATTCTAACCAAGATAATTTGTATCCAGGAATAATTTTGACATCTATGATGAAATATGTTGATAACGCAGTATTTGATGTTGTAAAATCTACTATAGATGGAAAATTTGAAGCAAAATTACAAGTTTTTGGAATCAAGGAAAATGGAGTAGGAACAACTAACTTTGAATTTACAAAAGATAAAATTGGAGAAGAAAACATCAAACGTCTTGAACAAATTAAACAAGACATTAAAGATGGTAAAATTCAAGTAAAACCTGCATTATAATTATTTTTCAAAAAATAAAACATAAAAATTAAAGTGTAAAAATTTACTAAAATAAGTTATTTGAATACTCAGTACAATAATAAATGGTTGTTTGAGAGTGGAAATTGATTGATTGCCATTCTTTTGCAACCTTTTTATCTTTTCTTTATTCTTTACCTTAAAATTTTTATTAAACTATTAATCTGAAATTGGAATAAAAAGATTTTAATTTTTAAAATGGAATTTAATAATATCAAAATATTTAGGAGATGATTTTATGAGAGCAGTTGATATAATTGAGAAAAAACGTGATAATCTTAAACTGTCTGACACAGAGATAGAGTTTTTATTAAATGAATATTTGGCTGGAAATGTACCTGATTATCAGATGTCAGCATTTCTTATGGGAGTTTACTTTAATGATATGACACAGGAAGAACTGTTGAAATTTACAATGGTAATGAGAGACTCTGGAGATGTGATAAAATTTGATGAGATAGATAGATTTCTTGTGGATAAGCATAGTACAGGAGGTGTTGGAGATAAGGTTACAGTAATACTTTCCCCTATTTTATCAGCACTTGGGATGGGAAATGTGAAGTTATCTGGAAAAGGACTTGGGCATACTGGAGGAACAATTGACAAGTTTGAGTCAATTAAAGGATTCAAGTTTTCAACGACAAAAGAGGAACTTGTAAAAATTGCTAATAAAACTGGAGTTGGGCTGATGGGGTACAGCGACAAGATAGTCCCTCTTGACAAGAAGCTGTATTCTTTACGTGATGTGACTGCAACTGTTCCAAGTATTCCGTTAATTGCCAGCAGTATTATGAGTAAGAAATTAGCAATTTATTCAGATGTTATAATTCTTGATGTAAAAGTTGGGGATGGAGCCTTTATGAAAGATTTGGGGCAAGCTAAAAAATTGGCTGAAAGAATGATTGAAATTGGAAAAGGTGCTGGAAGGAAAGTTAAGGTTGTACTTAGCAATATGGATGAACCGCTTGGGCATGCAATTGGAAATGCAAACGAAATTATAGAAGCAATTGAATTTTTAAAGGGAAATGGTGCTTCTGACGTAAAAGAAGTTGTTTATACGATTGCAGGACTTGCCTTGAAGGAAAAAGGTGAAATATCAGAATTAAGTGAGGCAAAAGAAAAAATTGATGAAGTAATAAAAAACGGAACAGCATTACAGATATTGGCAGAATTTATTGGGGAAAGCGGTGGAAATAAAGACCTTGTAAATGACTACGGACTACTTCCAAAAGCCAGCTATGTAATGGAAATTTTTTCTGAAAATGAAGGATATATAAAAAAAATAAAAACAGAAGAAATTGGAAAAGCAGCAATGATTATTGGTGCAGGCCGTGCTAAAAAAGAAGATGAAGTTGACCATGCAGTTGGAATAAATATCTTTAGAAAAGTTGGAGAAAAAATAGGAAAAAATGAAAAAATTGCTGAAATTTACTATAATGATGATAAAAATGTGAACGAATCTAAAAATATGGTTATAGATGCATTTGTAATAACATCAGAAAAAGTTGAAGAGCCAAAGGCAATTTTTGAAATAATAGAATAATATTAAAGTTTAAGTGCATTTGATAGAATTTTTAAGATTAAATTTTTAATTTTTTTATTCTGTCAAAAGCACTTTTTTGTAATAGACAAAAAACATAATAAATGATATAATAAATAGATTTTTAATAAATTTAAAATATTAAAATTTTTAGGAGTGAGAAAAATAGTTATAGATAAAAGAAAAAGTGTAATGCTTGTAATGACTTGTATTATTTTTATGATGACTTATTCAAGTTTAGCGGGAACCCCTACTTTTAGTCGTAAACTAAGTATTTTTGTAGATGAAAATAATTTAAGCCATGAGGATATTTACGATTTAATTGTGAAAATCAATCAATTCAAGAGCAGAGATAATAAGCAGTTGGCACAGGAATTGAAAAAAATTGGAAAAAGAAAAGAAAAAGAGAAACAAAACAATGATTTATTTTTATCATTAGAAAAAAATCAGGATATTATATTTTCTAGGGATGGAAATTGGCAAAAAATAGATAAAATTTCTAAAAATAATCACAATATTTATGTTTTTTTTATGAAAAGAAATGAAAATAACTTGAGAATACGGGAATAAATGCCAAATATTTTATAACCTATAAAAATAAATAAAGAAAGGAAAGATAAAATGTTAAAGAAAATAGGAGAAAAAATATTTGGAACATCAGATGATAGAGAAATAAAGAAAATGCAAAAATTGGTAAATAAAATCAATGAAGTTGAACCACTTTTTGCGAAATTGACAGATGAACAATTGAGCCATAAAACAACAGAATTTAAAAAAAGATTAGAAAAGGAAACATTAGATGACATATTAGTGGAAGCATTTGCAACAGTTAGAGAAGCTTCAAAAAGACTTATGGGAATGCGTCACTATGATGTTCAGCTCATAGGTGGAATGATTCTTCACAAAGGAAGCATTGCAGAAATGAAGACAGGGGAAGGTAAGACTTTGATGGCTACACTTCCAATCTATTTAAATGCTTTGACTGGTAAAGGAGTGCATGTCGTAACAGTTAATGACTATCTTGCTAAACGGGATAGAGATATTATGGCAGGACTTTTTGAGTTTCTAGGATTGACTTCGGGAGTAGTTGTTGGAAATATTACCCCAGAGCAAAGAAAAGAGGCATATAACTGTGATATTACTTATGGAACAAATAATGAATTTGGATTTGATTATTTGAGAGACAACATGGTTGGAGAACTTGAAGAAAAAGTTCAGCGTGGACATAATTATGTTATTGTCGATGAGATTGACTCAATCTTAATTGATGAGGCAAGAACGCCACTTATTATTTCAGGAGCTGCTGAAGAAACTACAGAATGGTACAATACTTTTGCTGAAGTAGCAAAAGTGCTTAAGAGAAGTTACAAGACAGAAGAAATTAAAGACAAAAAAAATACTGTAATTCCTGATGAAGACTGGGAAGATTATGAAGTTGACGAAAAATCGCACACAGTTACAATTACTGATAAAGGAATAAAAAATGTTGAAAGAATATTAAAAATTGATAATTTATATTCACCAGAGTATGTTGAACTTACGCATTTCTTAACACAGGCTTTGAAAGCAAAAGAGTTATTTAAGCTAGATAGGGATTATATTATTAATGATGATAATGAAGTTATCATAGTTGATGAATTTACAGGACGTCTTATGGAAGGAAGACGTTATTCAGATGGACTGCATCAAGCGATTGAAGCAAAAGAAAAACTGGAAGTTGCTGGAGAAAATCAGACTCTTGCAACAATTACATTACAAAATTATTTTAGAATGTATGAAAAACTGTCAGGAATGACGGGGACTGCAAAAACAGAAGAAGATGAATTTAAACAAATTTATAATCTAAAAGTTATTGTAGTGCCTACAAATAGACCTGTTGCCAGAGTTGATCTGCCAGATGTTATCTATATGAATAAAAAAGCTAAATATAAAGCAATAGCAAGAAAAATAGAAGAACTTTATGAAAAAGGGCAGCCAGTCCTTGTCGGGACAGCTTCAATTCAGCATTCAGAAGAAGTATCAGCTTTACTAAAAAAAGCAAGAATACCGCATGAAATATTAAATGCAAAACATCATGAAAGAGAAGCTGAAATTATTGCACAGGCTGGACGTTTCAAAACAGTAACAATCGCTACAAATATGGCTGGTCGTGGAACAGATATAAAACTTGGTGGAGATGCAGAATCTTTCGCAACAAAAGTTGCTGTTAAAGGAACACCTGAATATGAAGATGTATACAAAACTTATGTAAAAGAATGTGAAGAAGACAAAAAACGTGTTATCGAAGCTGGAGGATTGTTTATTTTAGGAACAGAAAGACATGAAAGCAGACGTATAGATAATCAGTTGAGAGGGCGTGCTGGACGTCAAGGAGATCCAGGGACATCAGAGTTTTATCTTTCATTAGATGACGATTTGATGAGATTGTTTGGTGGAGATAGGCTAAAAGCCATGATGAAAATGTTAAAAATTGACGAAGATGAAGAAATTCGTCATAAACAAATCAGTAAAGCTGTAGAAAATGCACAAAAACGTATTGAAAGCAGAAACTTTTCATCAAGAAAAAGTCTTATTGAATATGATGATGTAAATAATACTCAAAGAGAAGTTGTCTATGAACAAAGAGACGCTATTTTGAAAAATGAGAATTTGAAAGAATTAATTACAAATATGATTTCAGATACTGTAGATGACATTGTAAATTCAGCTTATGTGGGTGAAGGAAATGGTGAAAAAGACTTTAATTTATTGTCTGATAAACTTTATGAAACATTTGAATATAAAATTTCAGAAGATTTACAAAATGCTAGTGCAGATGAAATTTCAAATAAAGTCTATGATGACTTGATAAAAATTTATGATGAAAAAGAAGAAGCAATAGGACAAGAAGTCTTTAGAAGAATTGAAAAATATATTATGCTGGAAGTATTGGACACTAAATGGAGACAGCATTTGAAAGACTTGACAGAATTGCGTGAAGGAATAAGATTACGTTCTTATGGACAGAGAAATCCTATTCATGACTATAAAATTGTCGCTTTTGATATTTATAATGAAATGATTGATGCAATAAAACGTGAGACAAGTTCATTTATATTAAAACTAAGAGTTCGTGGCGAGGAAGATACAAATAACTTGACACATGAAGAAGTTTCAAATGTAAGATATGAGCATGAGGAAAATGAAATGTTAGGAGATGATGTTTCAGATAGAACATCAAATGACTCACAACGTCCACTTTCAAGAAGAGAAAGAAGAGAACGTGAAAGAAGAAATGTATAATACTTTTTGATCTGATAAACTAAAAATATGGTATTAAGAAAATCTATACCATATTTTTTATTTATATAATTATTATTTTAATTGAAATTCTAAGAAAAATAGGTTAAAATATAACAATAATAAAAAATATTGAAACTAAATAAGGGGGAATGTGGATGAATAAAAATGTAGCGGCCTTTTTTGACATAGATGGAACAATTTATAGAGATTCTTTGCTAATTGAGCATTTTAAGATGCTTGTGCAGTATGAATATATTGATATGATGACTTGGGAAGGGAAAGTTAAAGAAAAATTTTCTAAATGGGAAAATAGAACTGGGGATTATGACGATTATCTCGATGAACTTGTGCAGACTTATATGGAAGCTCTAAAGAATTTTAGCAAGGAGGATATGGATTTTATTGCTAAAAGGGTAATGGAGCTAAAAGGTGACAAGGTTTATCGCTATACACGTGAAAGATTAAAGTACCACAAAGAAAGAAATCATAAAGTTATAATTATTTCTGGGAGTCCAGACTTTCTTGTAAGCAAAATGGCTGAAAGGTATGGAGTTAAAGATTATAAGGCCTCTATTTATGAAGTTAATGAAAATGGTATTTTTACAGGAAAAGTAACTCCAATGTGGGATGCCAAAAGTAAACAAAAAGCAATAGCAGATTTTTGTAAAATGTACGAAATAGATTTGACAAAATCATATGCTTATGGGGATACAACTGGTGATCTGACAATGTTTAAAAACGTAGGAAACGCCATTGCTATAAATCCTGCTAAAAAATTACTTCAAAAAATAAAAAGAGATAAAGAATTGAAGGAAAAAGTAATGATAGTTGTAGAAAGAAAAGATGTTATCTATAAATTAAAAGCAGATGTGGATATTATATAAATTGACGTTAAACGAATATATTTTTCAATCAGAAATATAATTTGATAAAATAACTTTTTGTAAATATGTAAAAATTAAATTAATTAAAGAAAAGATGATAATCATGGATAAAAATTTAAAGATAGTTTATTTAGACAGAGTTACAGCTGGGCCGATTGATTTGAAAGAAAGATTTTCTAAATATGGTGAATATATTGAGTATGGAGATACTGATTCTAGCGAAATTGACGAAAGAATAAAGGATGTGGATGTTGTAATAACGACCCGGATAAAATTGGGGAAAAAGCAATTTGAGAAGGCTGAAAAACTTAAATTGATACTTGTTACAGCGACAGGATTTAACCATATTGATGTGAAAAGCGCAAATGAGTTTGGGATAAAAGTGGCAAATGTTTCGGGGTATTCGACTAATTCTGTGGCACAGCTTGCGATTACTTTTTTATTGAACGGATTGACACCTGTTAATAGATATTATGATGAAGTTAAGGATGGAAAATGGATGGATATTACTGTTCCTGATTATCAGAAATATCCGATAGACGATGTGAATGGAAAAATATTAGGAATTGTAGGATTTGGAAATATTGGTAAGAGAGTCGCTCAAGTCGCAGAGATATTGGGAATGGAAGTGTTGGTTGCGAAGAATACTGAAAAAGATAATGCAAAAACTGGCTCTGTAATTGAAAAAGATGGATTTTTACGTTATGATTTGGATGAAGTGCTTGAAAAATGCGATATTTTGACACTTCATGTCCCGCTGACTGATTCAACACGAAATCTTATAAATCTTGACAAAATGAAAAAAATGAAGAAAAGTGCGGTAATTTTGAATCTTGCAAGAGGGCCTGTAATAAATCAGGAAGATTTGTATTTTGCACTAAAAAATAAAATAATAAAATCAGCGGCCATTGATGTTACAAGTGTTGAGCCAATTGAAAAAAATTCTAAATTATTTCAGCTGGATAATATTTTAATTACACCGCATATTGCTTGGAAATCTGAAAAAAGTATGATAAAACTGATGGACGATGTTGAGAAAAATTTAAAATTGTTTCTTGAAGGAAGACTGGAAGGCTTAAAATAGGGAAAGCTTTTCAAAAATATTACATAAAGTTTTGTACAAGACTAATATTTTAAGAAATGCTTAAAAAAAAATTTTACTAGGAATGCGAAAGAGGTGAATATAATGCTGATAAGTAATTTTAGTGGCATAAAACTTGAATTTGATGGACTTTATTATGGAGGAAATTATGAAATTGAAATTTTTCCAGATGGGAGATTTTATTATTCATATATTGAAAATACTTCAGTTGAGCTAAAAAAAGGATCTTTCCAGATTAATCAGAAGGAAATTATGATTTTTGAAGAAATGATGGATTATTTTGAACTTTTGAAAAATCAAAGTAATTATATGATAAATGAGTTTAATTTTGGGAATGGAGTGCTTGTTATTCAGAAAAATAATGGACGTGAGGAAAAAATTAGGCTTGGCAAGGAAATGATGTTTGAATATGCCAAAACATTAATTGATAAATATACAAAAAAATCAAAAAGGCTCTTTTTACTCGATACTTATTTGGAAGGAGCTAAATATATCAGAAATTTTGCAATTAAAATTAAAGATGAAGTTCAATTGGATTTATTCCGTGAATTTAACGGCATTTCGCTAAATGCAGTCGCTATGTATAATTCCAAAAAGGAAAAAGTTGGATATTTGCCAAAAAATCAAAGTGAAATTATTGCAAGAATGATTGATGCTGGG
This sequence comes from Leptotrichia hongkongensis, assembly GCF_041538065.1. Lineage (NCBI taxonomy): Bacteria > Fusobacteriati > Fusobacteriota > Fusobacteriia > Fusobacteriales > Leptotrichiaceae > Leptotrichia > Leptotrichia hongkongensis. Next base: position 88,047 of record NZ_JBGORW010000003.1, read on the forward strand.
AAAAAGTTTATCGCAGTACCGATTCCTTATGATGAGGAGATAGCTCTTAAAATTTATCTTGTAGATTAATTAATATAAAATTAAAAAATAATATTGACAAATAAATGTTTTTGATGTAAAATAATACTAGATAATTAAAATTAAATTAATTTAAAAAATAGTACTATTATTTAATTGTCAAAAATAAAACAGGGGGAATAATTATGGGATTCAGATTGAGTGTAAAAGGGCAAGAAAATGAAATTTTACTTGATAAGGAAAGCATTCTGGATGTAAAATACATTTCTGAAACGCCCGATGACTCGAATGCGAGAGCAACGGACTTGGGGGTAATCTTGGAAATTCGTGGGAAAATACTGGCAGCAGCAAATGGAGAAACAGAAGACGACACAAGAAAAGTAGCACAATGGTCGTTAGTACCATCAGAAGCAAGCGATGCCTACAGACAAGCCAGTCTTGAAATAATTTCAGCAGGACAGATGGTAAGAAAAATCGATATGACAAACGTATTTGTAGTTGATTATATTGAGGAATATGGAAATCAAGCTGGAACTGGAACTTTTTCACTAAAAATAAAACAGAAGAAGGAAAAGGTGAAGGAAGTGGCAATCGAAGGCGGATATGCAACACAGGAAGCCTAGTTTAGTGAATTAGAATTTTTAAAATTCTAAAATATATCAAAAATATAAAAGCATTTTTGAACTTTGGAAAATTTTTGTAAGTAAAATTATATAAAAGTAAAAATAATCTCTTTTTTCCTAAATTTTATCTAGGATTAGAGGTTATTTTTTTATTAATGCTATTCCCTTTTTAAATAGCTGATGTTTAATAAATTTTGAATTACATACTATATTAGTAAAGAATTAAAATGTTTTGTCCTTAATGATAGTTTCTATTTTATAATGAGATTTAATATTAGATTATTTTCCATTTAAATAGGAATAAATATAAGAGAGATTGAATGCATATTAAATTTGAGAAAAAATGTAAAAAATGGTAAAATATATAAATATAAATATTGTTAAAATTAAAAAAAGAAATGAGGAATAATTAAGTTGAAAAGAGCGGTTATATTGGATACGAGTGCGATTATGTATAGAAGTCATTTTGCACTAATGGGAATGAGAAATAGTAACGGAATGTCTACTGGAGCAACATTTGGGTTTATTAATACGCTGGAAAGTGTGATTAGGGAGTTTAGGCCTGATTATTTAGTGGCTTGTCTAGATGTGAAAAGAAGTGAGCTGGATAGAACTGGAGAGCTCGAAACGTATAAGGCACATAGGGAAAGTATGCCTGAAGAACTGGTTATGCAGATTGATACTATTATGAAGGTATTGGATGGGTATAGAATTCCGAAATATAAGAAGGATGGGCAGGAAGCGGATGATGTTATTGCCACTTTTGCCACTAAATTTTCTAATGATGAAGATGAGCAGATTGAGGTTTTTGTAATAACTGGGGATAAGGATTTGGCACAGCTTGTAGATGGAAAAATTAACATTGCCTTGCTTGGAAAAGGGGATAAAAATTCTGCATTTAAACATATAAAGACGGATGAAGATGTAGTTGAATATTTGGGAGTCACACCTGATAAGATTCCTGATTTGTTTGGGCTTATGGGAGATAAGTCGGACGGAATTCCAGGAGTTGCTGGGATTGGGCCTAAAAATGGAGTGAAACTTATTACGACTTATGGAAATTTGGAAGGAATTTACGAAAATATTGACGAAATAAAGGGAAAACAGAAGGAAAAATTACTGAGTGATAAGGAAAATGCCTTTATAAGTCGGGAACTTGCAACTGTGAAGCGAGAACTTGATATTGAATATGATAAAAAGAAATTGAAATTTGAGGAAAAGGATTTTGACAGCCTTTTGGAACTTTATGAAGAACTTGATTTTAAAAGATTTTCTAAAGCTGTGGAAGAAGAAAAGGAAAGATTCTTGCAAAATGGTAATCAGAAGGAACTTACTGAAGAAGAGAAGTTAGTTTTAGAAAAAAATAAAAAAATTACTGAAGAAAAATTGGAAAAAGAGAGACTTGAAAGAGAAAAAATTGAAAAGCAGGAATTGGAGTATGATAATGAAAATCCGATTTTTGATGGAATTTCACATTTTTATGAGCATGTAGAGTATGAGCATAATTCAGAAATAGACAAAAAAATTGATGAAATTCAAGTTTTAAAAGAAAAATTGGCAATGGAATACGAGGCTCAGAAGAAAAAGCAGGAAGAGACCGCACTAGAAAATCAGAAAACTGAAAAAACCAAGAAAATTAAAGATGAAAAAGTGTATTTTGAGAAAAATTATGGAAAAGTTGTGAGCTGGAATGATGCTTATTCTGTGATTGAGAAAATGGATAAAAAAGTAGCAATTTTTGAGAATATGCTTGGACTTTCTATTTGTGATGAAAAAACGAATATTGTGCTTTTGGATAGTGAATTGAAAAATATTTTACAAAATGAAAATCACGAAAAATCAGGAGCTGGAGTTCAAATTAACTTGTTCAGTTTAGGTGAGAATACTGATGAAAAAGGAGATAATAAAAAAAATATTGAGAATATTTATAAATTATTGAGTGAGAAAGAAATTATTGCCTATAATGTGAAAGAGTATATGAAAAATGGGGAAAGTGAGTATTTTGGATACTCTGTTGGTGGAAAAACTTATGGGATAAATGAAGAGAGATTCGGGATAAAATGTACGGAATATTTTGATATTTTGCTTGCAAGATATGTACTTGGGACAGAAAGTTTGCAGGAAATCGAGGAAATAATTCTAGATGAGTTTGGTGTTGAGATTGCAACTTTTGAAGAACAGTTTAAGAAGGAACGAAGAAAGAAAGATTTTAGTGATGTTTCCGATGATGTGATTTGTGAGTTTTTATCAAAGAGAACGTTTTTTATTTATAAATTGGAAATAATTTTTAGAAATAGATTACAAAATGAGCAGTTCTTAAATATATTTGACAAGCTAGAAAGTCGATTAATACCAGTATTGGCACAAATGGAAGAAACTGGAATAAAAATTGATAAAAAATATTTTAGTGAATTTCAGAATGAGCTGGAAGAAAAGATAAATATGCTTCAAAGTGATATTTATAAACTTGCTGATGGAGAATTTAATATTGATTCGCCACAACAATTAGGAGAAGTTTTGTTTGAAAAATTACAGATTCCATCAGGTAAAAAGACAAAAACTGGATATTCAACAAATGTGGAAGTTCTGGAAATGATTGCAAACAATGGGGAATTGACAGAAGACAAACGTATGATTGGGAAAAAGCTTCTGGAATACAGGGCTTATAAGAAATTATTATCAACATACATTGAGCCAATTCCAAAACTGGCGGATAAAGAGGAAAGGATTCATACTACTTTTAATCAAAATGGTACATCTACTGGACGGCTTTCGTCAGCAAATCCAAATTTACAGAATATTCCTGTGAGAACAGATGATGGAATAAGGATTCGTACTGGTTTTGTATCAAAAGAAGGACATAGCTTGATTTCGTTTGATTATTCACAAATTGAATTGAGAGTTTTGGCTGAATTGTCAAAAGATAGGCATTTAGTACAGGCGTATCAGGATAATCAGGATTTGCATGACTTGACGGCAAGAAAGATATTTTTCAAAACCGAAGAAGATGAGATTTCACGGCATGAGAGAAGTATTGCAAAAGTAATTAATTTTAGTATCCTGTATGGAAAAACTCCGTTTGGGTTGTCAAAGGAACTGGGAATTACAGTTCAGGAGGCTTCACAGTATATTACGACATATTTTGAGGAATATCCGAGAGTCAGAAAATTTTTGGATATTGTGACAGAAACAGCTAAGCTTCACGGTTTTGTAGAAACTTTTTACGGTACGAGAAGATATATTAGCGGAATTAATGCTACAAATAAGAACATACAGGCACAGGCTGTAAGAATGGCGGTAAATACTGTTGTTCAAGGAACAGCGGCAAATATTATAAAAAAAGTTATGATTGAACTTCATGAGGAGTTTAAAAATGATGAAAATATAAAAATGCTTCTTCAAGTTCATGATGAACTGATTTTTGAAGTTCGAGATGAATTTGCTAAGGAATATATGAAAAAAATTGAAAAAATTATGGAAAATACTGTTAAATTTAAGAAAGTTCCGTTAAAAGCTAATGGAAGTGTAGCTAAAAATTGGGGATTATTGAAGTAACTATATATTTTATATATGATAGAAATATATATTATATATTTGACTAATTGTTTTGAAATTGTTAGAATAATACTATATAAGGAAGGAATCAGAACAAAAAATGTCACAAATAAGAAAACTGGAAAATTATTTAAAGGGATTAAAAGACGGTACTGGAATCGGAATTGCCTACATTCCCTTTGGAGTTGCAATCGGACTGATTTCAGCCAAAAGTTTTTCTCAAATTTTGCCAATGATTGGGCTTACATCGTTTGGAATGTATGCAGGAGGGGCTCATTCGTTACTGTTAAAGATACTTTATGTGATGAAGTCGCCTCCAGTTGAAGTGATTTTATCTATTGTTCTTATCAATTTAAGATATTTATTGTTAAATATTGTTATTTTTAGACAGCTTGGTGAAAAAACTCCTATTTTTCAGAAGTTTCTGGTAGGCGTGGGGCTTACTGATGAAACTATAACATATCTGACATTGAAAAAGGCAACAAATGCGTGGTATATGATGGGAGTAAATACAATTCCATATTTTTGCTACTGTTTTGGTACAATTTTTGGAGCGATATTTGGAGAAAAATTGCCAGAATCACTTATGACAAGTATGAATTTTGTGCTTTATTCAATGTTTTTCAGTATGTTAATAATGGCTTTGAGTCAAAATTTTAAATATATAAGAATTGTTTTGCTGGCACTTATTATAAAAATGGCATTTTCATTTTTGCCTATTTTAAATAAGGTAAGTTCAGGATGGGTTATGATTTTGACAATGTTTTTGGCAAGTTTTATATACGCACAGCTTTATTATAATGAAAATTCTGAAAAGAAGGAAAACGATGAAATTGATAAAAAGAAAGGAAGTGATAAGATTGAATTATAACGAAAATTTAGGGATTTTAACAATGATTTTGATGACACTCATAATCATGACGGTAATACTGAGGACATTGCCAATATTTGTAAAAATTCCAGAAAACAACCTAAAAGTTAATAAGTTCTTTGAAGCACTTCCTTATACAGTACTGACAGTATTAGTATTTCCAGATATTTTTACTTCTACTGGAAGTACAAATTTTGACATAATAAGAGTTCTGATTGGAATGGTAATCGTAGCATATTTAACTTTTAGGAAGACAAATCTTGGAATAATAATAATTGTTTCTATTGCAGTGATATATTTTTTAGGGACTTTGAAAATTTATTTGAAATGATGAGAATTAAATTATGTATTTTCAATAAGCAAAATTTCGTTAGAAGAAAAATAGCTGTCTGAGCTTTTGGAATTTATTTAAAATTACGAATGTTTATTCATAATTAAAATAATCTATATTCAAAAGCGAGTTCTATTTTTGTTCTAAAAGAAAGTTTTGCGTAAAGCGGGAGTGCAGAGGTATGGCGTTTGATACCTCTGCTTAGATAAACTGAAGTAAATAAAAAATAATAGAAAAAACAAATGTTCATTGAGATTTTACAAAATTTATTTATAAATCAAATAAAAAGAAAAAATTTTATTTAACAACAGTCAATTTATTATTTTCAATTTTTATATCCTTTATCATTTGAAATTTTTCAACGCCTGATAAATTCAAAATTTCTTTTTTTTCAAGCTGACTAAAAGCATAATTTAACCCTGTTCTGATAATAGGTTTTTTATCAAGATCAATTTCTTTGTTTTCTTTTGTCAGTCTTACAATTTGAAAATCATCAAGATAAAGGTTTGATTTCATTGGATCATAATGAATATCAGTTGCAAAGGTCATCGTTCCGTTAATCTGATCATTTAGTGCGTCATTTAGGTATTCTGCTTCAATAATTAGCTTGTCATTTTCGAAATGTACTTTTGGATTAAATAGCTTTATTTTTCCAAGAGGGTAGGATTTTTCTATTGGAAACTTGGAAGCAACAGCACTTTTTACCATAGAATCTGGAATTTTTAACTGATTTTGAGTGTAAATGTAGTAACCTAAGCCTGCAATTAATACAATAACTGAAAAAAATAAAAATTTAAATAATTTCATAGTTATAACTCCTTTTCAAATTAAGTTCCGTTTTGGAAATTTTACTGAATTTATAAACTTCATTTCCAAAATCAAGTAACTATATCACTTAATTATTTAAAAATATTTTGAAAAAATATTTAATAGTCTTTGAAGACGGCTAAATAGAATAAAAGTAACAAAGTTAGATACTAAAATAAAAACTTTTTATTGAAAAACCTATAAATATTAGGTATAATAATACTATAATAACTAGAATATAAGGAGGATATGAACAAAATTAAAGTTCATTAAATATAATGGAAGAATTGGAAAAAACACGAAAAATAGTAAAAACATCATTTTTTATAGCAGTTGTAACTATTGCTGTGCTTCTTGTGTTTCCATATGATATGAAACCAAAAGAATGGGGAATTTATGCAAACAGTTACTTTATAACTACATTGGGGCTTACAGCTGGTGGAGCTGCTATCGGTATTCTTTTGGGAATGCTTTTAGCATTCTTAAAATTTCAGAAAACCAATATAGAAATTTTAGATATGATAAAAGATGTTATTATCGATGAATATGTTGACATAATGCGAGGAACTCCCATGGTTTTGCAGCTTTTGACATTATCTTTTGTAGTTGTAATACTTAACAATTACTGGATTGCATTAATCGCTTTAGGACTCAATAGTGCAGCTTATGTAGAAGAAACAATCCGTTCTGGAATTGAGAGTATAGACAAGGGACAGATGGAAGCTGCAAGAGCAACTGGAATGCCTTATAGAATGGCAATGAATGAAATTATAATGCCACAGGCAATAAAAAATATTTTGCCAGCACTTTTGAACGAATTTATAAATTTATTTAAGGAAACAGCCGTTGTGGGATATATCAGTGTTGTTGACATTACAATGAACAGTAAAAGTTTACAAGCTGTATACTATAGTGTAAAACCAATTTTATTTACTGGTTTGGTTTATTATATTAGCGTAAAATTATTCTCATTTATTGGGAAACGATTGGAGATGAGATTAAAGAAAAATGATTAGTTTTAATAAAAAATGTAGAGAATTAGCTTCATTTCAAGGTATTACTGAATTAAAAGAAGCTGAAATAATAAAAATAAAAGATTTGAAGAAAAAATATGGAGAATTGGAAGTTTTAAAAGGAATTAGTACAGAAATAAAAGAAGGGGAAGTAATTTCGATTATAGGACCTTCCGGAAGTGGAAAATCAACATTCTTACGTTGTATAAACAGGCTTGAAGAACCTACATCAGGAGAGATTAAAATAAATAATAAAAATATTTTGGAACGTAAGGTAGATATAAACAAAATTCGTGAGGAAGTCGGAATGGTATTCCAGCACTTTAATTTGTATCCACATAAAACTGTACTGGAAAACATTACTTTGGGACCAATTAGATTAAAAAAAATGACAAAAGCTGAGGCAGAAAAACTGGCAATAGAATTACTGGAAAAAGTGGGGCTTGCTGATAAGAAGGATGTTTATCCAAACAAGCTGTCTGGTGGTCAGAAACAAAGGGTTGCAATTGCAAGGGCATTAGCAATGAATCCAAAAGTAATTCTGTTTGATGAACCAACATCGGCACTTGATCCTGAAATGATAGGTGAGGTTCTGGAAGTTATGAAGGAGCTTGCAAATGCAGGAATGACAATGATTGTGGTGACACACGAAATGGGATTTGCAAGAAATGTAGCTAATAGAGTATTTTTTATGGATGGAGGATATATTCTGGAAGATGCAAAACCGCAGGATTTATTTGACAATCCAAAAACAGAAAGAGCAAGAGAGTTTTTAGAAAAAGTGTTAAATCACTAAAAGATTATTAGTTAAAATGATTTTAAATAAAATTAAATAGAGAAAGAGAGGAAAAAATATGAAAAAAATATTTTTGATGATAACATTAGTAATTTTTGGAATTATATCGTGTGGAAAAAAAGATAATGGGGAGAAAAAATTAAGAGTAGGACTGAATGCAGTTTTTGCTCCGTTTGAATATGTTGAAAATGGACAAGTTACTGGATTTGATGTTGATCTTATAAACGAAATTGGAAAAAATCTTGGATATAAAGTTGAAATTATTGACCAGTCATTTGATGGATTGATTCCAGCATTGAAAGCAGGAAAAATTGATATTATTGTATCTGGTATGAGTTCAACTGAAGAAAGAAAAAAATCAGTAGACTTTACAGATGATTACTTTGTTTCAAAAGAAACTTACATAAGAAAAAAAGGTAATACTGCAGTTACACCAGCTACATTAAGTGGTAAGAAAATTGGAGTTCAGCTTGGAACAATTCAAGAAATAGAAGCAAAAGAGATTAATGGAGCTACTGTTGTGCCAAACGAAAGTACAGTAAATACTATTTTAGATTTAAAAGCAGGAAAAATTGATGTAATTATTCTTGAAAAAGCAGTAGCTGAAGAATACATGAAGAAAAATCCTGAAATGGAAATTTTTGATGAAAAACCAGCTAAAATTGGAATGGCAATGGCTCTTAACAAAGGAAAAAATCAAGAGTTGATAAAACAAATAAATGATGAATTGAAAAAAATGAAAGAAAATGGAAAATATAATGAATTAATTAAAAAATATGGCCTTGAAAACAGCCAAAAATAAAATATTTTATTAAAATAGGAGGAAGAACAAATCATGAAAAAGCCTACATTAGTTGCAGTTTCTTCACTGGTCGCAATGGCAGTGCCCACAGTATCTGAAAAAATGACAACTTCTGCTATGCGAAAAGACATAATTCGTCCAAATGTGGCGGATATTCAACAGGATGTAAAAAATGATATACCAACATTAGATACACCAAATCCTGAAAAAATAGCCTCAGCTAAAGCAGCGGATAATCCTGATTTGATAACAGTTGCATTAACGCAGGACGGTACTGGAACAAGAATTGTTAATAATAAATCTTCATTACCATACCAAAATTCTGATAAAAATGCAACTAATCCACAACAAGCACAGCCAAAACAGCAAACAGAAACAGTACAGCCAGTAGTTCAAGCGCAAACTAATCAGACTGAAACTATTTCTGAAATTCAAGAAAAATCAATAAATAATCCACAAAGGGTACAGATTTCAAAATCAGAAATCATATCTCTTAAATCAAATGAATTAAGTTTTCATAAAAATAGTACTGATTTAAAGAAAGAAGCATATTCTGTACTACGTGATATAAAGGATTATGTCGAAAAAAATGATTATGTTGTATCAATTATTGGATATACTGATAAAAGCGGTGCTTCTTCTTATAATAAACGTTTGTCGCTTAGAAGAGCTGAAAAGGTTGGTTCAAAATTAATAGAATTTGGACTTTCTAAAGACAGGATAGTAGATTTAGTAGGACGTGGAGACAGTAATCCAATCAAAACTAATGATACAAAAGAAGGAAGAGAAGAAAACCGTAGAGTAGAATTTAGATTTGTAAAAAGAGGACAAGTATAGAATTATAGAATCTCTTTTAGAAAAAAGTGATAATTAGAGTAATAGTTTCTAAATATCGCTTTTTATATTGTAGTAAAACTATTAAAGAAAAAGAGTATATTTATAAAAATAAAAAATAGGAGAGAAATTAATTTGATGAAAAATAATGAAAATATTGAACAGATAGAAAATGGAGAAAGTCATATCGAAAGAGATATAAAAAATGCAAAAGAAATTCTGGAGAGAATGAATCCTAATCAGAAAATTAATTATCATACAATTTTAACAAAACTTATTTCAGATTGGGAAAACAAGGATATTCGTCCCAAAATATTAATTCACAGCTGCTGTGCTCCATGCAGTACATATACCTTGGAATTTTTAACACAGTATGCAGATGTTACAGTTCTTTTTGCAAACAATAACATTCATCCAAAAGCAGAATATGTAAAAAGAGCCTTAGCACAAGAAGAATTTATTAAGAAGTTCAATGAACGTACTGGAAATAATGTTGGATTTATTGAGGATGAGTATAAGCCAATGGATTTTTATAAGGCTGTGAAAGGACTGGAAAAGGAAAAAGAAGGCGGAGCAAGATGTACAGTCTGTTTTCAGATGAGGCTTGATATTGTGGCGAAAAAAGCTCAGGAATTAGGATTTGACTATTTTGGAAGTGCCTTGACATTGAGTCCCCATAAGAATAGTCAATTAATAAATACATTAGGGCTGGAAATTCAGGAAATTTTTGATGTAAAATATCTTCCATCCGATTTCAAGAAAAATAATGGATATAAACGCTCTGTCGATATGTGTGCAGAATATGACGTGTATAGGCAATGTTATTGTGGATGTATATTTGCAGCTATGGATCAAGGAATTGATTTAAACCAGTATAAATAGAAGTCAGAAGATATTAAAAAACTGATTTGTTAGAAAATTATAAAAAAATTAAAAATTTGCCTTGAAAAATAAATAAGAATAAGATATAATGTACTTGAAAAGGATTAATAAAAGCTAGGTATTAAAAAGTTAGACCATAAAGAAGCGAGCGAACCTAAGTCTTCCTGATTTAGTCAGGTATTAAAAAGTTAGGTCATAATAGAAGCGAGCAAGTCTAAGTCTTCCTGAGTCAGTCAGGTATTAAAAAGTTAGACCATAAAGAAGCGAGCAGTCTAAGTCTTCCTAATTTATTAATCATTATATTTAAGGTATTTTTAGGCGATATTATTATGTATCGCCTTTTTAAATAAAAAGGGGATTAAATGAACGAAAGGAAAAGTAAATTATATTTTATAACATTAACATCAAGTTATTTAAAGTATTTAGGAATATATGAAAATAAAGTTTCGCTAAAAGTAAACAGGCCATTTATAGGAATAGTTTTTAAGATAAATAATAAGGAGTATTTTGCACCATTATCTTCTCCAAAAGAAAAACATAAAAAAATGAAAACTAATATAGATTTTTTCAAAATAGATAAAGGTAACTTAGGAATTATTAATTTTAACAATATGATTCCAGTTATTAATAATGATTTGTGTAGGAAAAAATTGGATTTAAAAATGTTAAGTAAAAGTTTAAATACAGAGGATATAAAATATTTTAGATTATTAAAAAATCAATTGAAATATTGTGAAAAGAATAAAAATATTATATTTGCAAAAGCTGAAAAAATATATAATATTTTTACAAAAAATTTCGAAGAATTGAGTGAATCACATAAAAAAATGTATAGAAGAGTAAATAACTTTAAGGTGTTGGAGTCTGCTTCAAAAGAATTTGAAAAGGAATACATAACAAAATTACTTTAAAATTAAAATTAGAAGAGATTTAATTTAATAGAATGATATTAAACGGATTTGAGTATATATAAGAAATTAAATAGAAATAAAATAACAAGAATGAGGATTTAGAAGATGAGAATTTTAATTGTAGAAGATGAGAGAATGATAAATGATATTATAGCTAGAACGTTAAAAAAGGAAAATTACAGTGTTGATAGCTGTTTTGATGGAGAAGAAGCGTTAGATTATATTTTTTCTACAGAATATGACGTGTTGATATTAGATATAATGCTGCCTAAACTTGATGGGTTTGAAGTATTGAAGAGAATACGGAATAAAGGTATACAGACACCAGTTTTATTTTTAACTGCGAGAGAAAGTGTTCAGGATAGAGTAAAAGGGCTGGATTATGGAGCTGATGATTATTTGGTAAAGCCGTTTGATTTTGAAGAATTGCTTGCACGTATTCGTGTAATTCTTAGAAAAAATAGCATAAAATCTGATTCAGTAGGAAATGTTTTTAAATTAGCAAATCTTACAGTTGACTGTAATACACACACTGTATATAGAGATGAAAAGAAGATAAAATTATCTCCAAAAGAATTTTCAGTACTGGAATATATGATAAGAAACAAAAAAAGAGTTATTTCCAAAGAAAAAATTGAGCAGCATATTTATGATTTTGACTCTGAAAGAAATAGTAATGTGATTGAAGTACATATAAGGCTATTGAGAAAAAAAATTGATACAGATTTTACGCCTAAATTGATTCATACAATAAGAGGTGTAGGATATGTCTTAAAGGAAGAAAATGAATAAGAATACTAGTAATAATTTTGTTAATAAGATAAACAATAAAAAAAGAATTTCAATAAAAACAAAAATTGCATTATGGTATACAAGTATGATAATTATAATTGTACTGTGTTTTTTAGGAACGATGTTTTATATAAGTTCTATTGCAGTAAAAAATTCGGTTTATAAAAGGCTTAAAACGACAGTAGAAAAAATAAACCAGAATATTGAGTTTGAAGATGGTGAATTAATGATTGACAATAATCTTAGCGTTATAACTAATGATATTTTTATTTCGATTTATGATAAAAATTATGATTTTATATACGGAAATACAAATATTGATTTAGAAGTTTCAAAAAATTCTGCTGAAAGTAATAAGTTAAAGATAATAAAGCAGGAAAATTCAAATTCGAAATGGTATGTTTATGATATAAGAAAGAATCTTGATGGGTATGGTGAAATATTGATTAGAGGGATTACACCTTTTTCTAGCCTTGAAAAAAATATAGAACTTATTATCTTGATATTCATTGTTATATTTCCGTTTTTAATATTTGTTTCAGTTTTAAGTGGAAAATTTATAACAAAAAAATCCTTTAGTCCAATTGAGCAAATAGTAAAAACAGTTAATAAGATTTCAAAGGGAGATGATTTATCCCAAAGGATTAATTTGCAAAATGGCGAAAGAGAAATTTATGATTTAGCGGAAACTTTTGACCAGATGTTTAATCGTTTGCAGGAGGCGTTTGATAGAGAGGCTCAGTTTACATCGGATGTTGCTCATGAATTAAGGACTCCACTTTCAGCAATTCGCATGCAAAGTGAATATAGTTTGAAATATTTGAACTTAAATGAAGAATCAAAAGATATATTAAAAAATATTTTAGAAAAATCCAAAAAGATGTCAAGTTTAATTTCTGAATTGCTTATGCTTGCAAGAATGGATAAAAAAAATCAAAAACTTAATATCAAGAATGAGAATTTGAATGAAATTATTCAGTTAGTTATTGAAGTTGAAAGCAATTATGCTAAAGAAAAAAATATTAAAATTATTTACGATGAAAAAAATGATATTTTTGCAGATGTTGATAAAGATATGCTTACACGGGTTTTTATAAATCTTATTTCAAATGCGATTACTTATGGAAATGAAAATGGAACAATAAAAATAATTTTAAATAAAATAGAAAATGAATCTGAAAACACTGATGTACAAAAGTCAAAAATAAAATGTCAAATTATTGATGATGGAATAGGAATTTCAAGTGAACATATTAATAAAATCTGGAATCGTTTTTATCAGGTTGAATCTTCCCGTTCCACTGATAATTCAGGACTTGGGCTTTCTATTGTAAAATGGATAATTGAAGAGCATAAAGGGACAATTATGGTAGAAAGTGAGTTGGGGAAAGGAACTATTTTTACTTTTTACTTACCTGAAAAAATTTTGTAATCTAACTAAATAGGTTATTTTGATTAATATATTTTTATTTATAGAAAGGGAAAAAAAATGAAAATACTAGAAAAAAGAATGACACCATTTTTAATTTTAGCAATGTTGTCTGCTTCAGCTGACATAAATTTGTATTCTGCAGAAATAACAACTGTAACAATAAGAAACAATAGAGTGAAAATAAATTTGGAAAGAGCTAAAAAAATTGTTTTTGAACATTCTAAAATACATTCAAATAATGCAAAATTGACAAAACTTATTTTAGAAAAAGAAAATAAAAAATATGTTTATGCAATTGAATTTTATTATAAAAATAAAAGATATAGATATAATGTTGATGCAAATACAGGAAAAGTAATCACATATAGTTCTACTGAAAGACTTATATCTGATTCTCGTTGGGGCGTTGGAAAAGATATAACATTCCAAGCGAAAAACGCACCAGCAGTAGCACCGTCACCATCACCAATAGAACAAAAGACTGAACGTGATGGATATGCTGATATGCAAAGTATGATGGGATATAGAAAAAGAATAACCGAGGAAGAAAGTTATGACAGAGCTAAATACAACTTCAGTAGGAAAGAAAAAAATGTAGAAAATATCATTTTAGAGCAATTGAAGAAAAATGTTTATGATGATCTGAATTATGCTTCATTTGAAGAAATTATTCTTGTAAATGCTGAAAAATCAATCTATAAAGGTACAATAAAAGCCAATTATATAGAGTATGATTTTAAAATTAATTTATCTACAGGTGAAATTTTAAAATGGAAATTAAAAAAATAGAATTTAAAAAAGTAAAAATTTTCAGTTAAATTTAAGGTTAATTTGCTAAAATACACTTGAATCTTTTTAAACTTAAATATATCATAACTTTTGATACAAATTTTAAAACAGTATTGTTATGATAAGAAAGTAGGAGAATTATGAAAAAGAAATCAAGAAAATTATCTGTATTAGTTATGACAGGATTAACACTTTATGCTGTAAATGGATTTTCTATACCAGCAATAAAAGAAGATTATACTTGTCCGATAGGAAAAGAAAAGTTTAGCAGCTTTCATTATCCGCCACAATGTCCGACTAATAAATTTGTAATGTTCAAGAATGAATTTACAAAAGAAGAATTGAAAAAATATGAAAAAATAATAAATTCAAAAGAATACAAGGCTATTCCCCAAAATTTGCCTAAAGAATATTATTTAGGGAGATTTTATGAAATGGCAGGCGGATTTTCAGATAAGGAAATAGGCGAAACGTATTACAAAGCATATACAGCACAAATTAATGAGAATTTTGAAAATGCTAATACTTTAAAGGAAAGTTTGGCAAAAGGAATAAGTTATCTTGAAAAATCTTTGCCTATGGAAAATAAAAGCGAATTTCCTTGGAAGCTAGCTTATTTATATATTAGTAACAAAGAATTTGATAAAGCAAATGCCTTAGTGGAAAAACAGGATAAGAACGTTCATTTGGAAAGAATAGCAAATTTTTACTACACTCTCTCTGATATAGAAAAATCTCAAATAAACTATTATGGTTATGACTATATGGATTTTAATAAGGAAAGTATTGATAAAAAAACAGAAAAAGAATTTAGAGAAAAAGCGTTGTATTACTTACAGGATGTAATTAAGAAAAATAAAGGACGTTATTCAGAGAAAGAACTTTTCAGACTGGTAGATTTATATAAATCTTTAGGAAATGAAAAGGCAATTGATGAAGTATTTTCTAAAGCACCATCAGAATACTGGAGTCTGATTGTGTCATATTATTTAGATGAGCCTATAGGAAGTATTGGTGATGTCTATGATGAAAAAAAATTAGCAACAGAAGATAATTTAAAAAAAGCACTAAACTATGCTGACAAATTAGCAAAAATGATTTCTAAAAATAATAATGCTGATAAAATTCAATATAATCTATCTATAATTTTAAAAGCTGAAGCTGAACGTCGTTTAGGAAAATTTGAAGAAGCATCAAAAACTTTAAGTAAAATAAATTTAACAGATGTTAAAGATACGCTTTATGATTATGATTTTAAAATTCTTAAAGAAAGAATAGATAAGAAAGACATTAGTGTAAGACAATATATTCCAGAACCAATTAGGTATTAATATTAGAAATTTTTTCATTTATAATTTTTCATTATATTGTAAATTTCTTAAAAATTTTCAGTTAATTTTAAGGTTCGTTTGATAAAATACATTTATCAAAGGGAAAGGAGTTGATATGAAAAGGAAAAAAAGAAATTTATCTGCACTAATTACAGCAGGATTGATAGTATGTGCTTCAAATTCTTTTTCCATAAGAATAGTAACTAAAGAGTATACTTGTCCAATAGGAAATGAAAAGTTTACAGCTGGTATAAGTTTGCCACAGCAATGTCCAGAAAATAAATTTGTAATGTTTAAGGAAAATTTTACAAAAGAGGAATTGAAGAAATATGAAAAAATCATAAACTCAAAAGAATATAAAGCTATTCCTCAAAATTCTCCTAAAGAGTATTATTTAGGGAGATTTTATGAACTGGCAGGAGGATTTTCAGATAAAGAAATAGGGGAAACATATTATAAATCATATATTGAACACATTAATAGAAATGTTCAGAATAACGATACTTTAAAGGAGAGTCTGATAAAAGGGATAGATTATCTTGAAAAATCTTTATCTTCAGGAAAAAAAGATGGTTTTCCATCGAGTTTAGCTTACTTGTATATCAGTAACAGAGAATACGATAAAGCAAATGCTCTGATAGAAAAACAGGATAAAAATATTTATTTAGAAAAGATAGCTGATTTTTATTATAGTATTTCCAGCTTGCAGAAGACTGAAAGTGGTTATCGTTATAAATATTATAATGAAATCGGTATTGATGAGAAAGCAAAGAAAATTTTTAGGGAAAAGGCATTGAATTATTTACAGGCAGTAATTAGAAAAAATAATGGACAGTATTCGGGACAGGAGCTTTTAAGGCAAGCAGAATTGTATAGTTCTTTAGGTAATAAAAAAGCTATAGATGAAGTATTTCTTAAAGCACAGCCAAAACATTGGAAGTTGATTATTTTACATTATCTGGATGAACACGGAGGAATTATTGGCGAAGTTTATGATAAAAATAATTTATCAACAGAAGCTGATTTGAAAAAAGCTCTAAGTTATGCTGACAAATTAGAAAAAATGACCTACAAATCATTTAAAGAGAATATTAACATGGAAATGAAAAATATTAAAAGAAATGATTATCTTGAAGCTGCATTTTTGAAAGCTGAAGCTGAACGTCGTTTAGGAAAATTTGGAGAAGCGTTAAAAACTCTGAGCAAAATAGATGTAGCAGATATAAAAAATACTGCTTTTAATAGTGATTTGGAAAAACTTAAAGAATTAATTGAAAAAAAGGATAACAGCGTAAGCCAATATATTCCAGGTCGAATTATGTATTAGTTTAAATAAAAAAATTATAAAATTAAAACTTGAAGGAGAGATGATTTTTATGAAAAAGTTTTTTAATAGAAAGATTGAAATTTTTACTCTTTTGCTATTATGTGCTAGTTTTTTAAGTGCCGCACCTGTAAAAAGTGAGGAAGAAGCATTAAAAAATGTGAAAAAATCTATAATTAAGCATAACTTTGGTGGTAAATTAGGAACAAAGTGTATGAAATTTTACATTGATGAAACTGCGGAAGATTTTCAGGTTGATGTACGTAGTGATAACGAAAAATGTGGAGGAGATTCTAGAGTTGAGCCTCGTATGTTCAGTTACACTGTAAATAAAAAAACTGGTAAACTTAAAACAGACAGTTTTGAATATGCAAAGGAAAAAGGAATTGACTGGGAAGGCGATTATCTGTCTATAGATTAGCGAAGCAGAAAATATGGTTAATTAAAACTTAAAGGAGAGATGATTTTTATGAAAAAATTAGTTTTAACAGGATTGCTTGTATTAAGTGCAATGGCATTTGCAGCAAAAATTACTACAACAGGAAAAAGCTGGGAGAAAATTGAAAAAGAAAATAAAGTTCCCGAACAGGAAATCAGCATAATGAATTTTAGCTGGTTGGATAAAAAAGATGGTGTAGAGGGTGTATATAACACATATAGCTTTAAAATAGGGAAATTAGAATCTGATAAAAATAATAACTTTTATCTATCATCATATTATGATGAAAAACCTGAAAATGGTCTTCCGTTAGTATCAGATTTTAATAATATCAAAAATTTAAATGGTTTTACTATTAAAGAAAGTCTTGATGAAAATTCTGAAGTTTATGTTTCATATTATAAAATAAGAAAAACAGCTGTAAAAGGAATTTATTATATAGACAACTATATTGGTCAAGATGGGAAAAAACATCCTAAATTGTACTTTGGATTTGATGAAAAAACTAAAAAGGTTGTAATTACTGATAAAAATGGTAATATAAAGAATGTATTAGAATATTATCCAGCAGGTTAATTATAAAATTAATATTTAAAAAAAATATAAACGAAAGCAAGGGATAAAAAATGCTAAAAAAAATAGGAATAGCAATGTTAATTATAGCAAGTTTAGGAATTGCAGCTACAACAAATGAATCAAAACAAATTAAATTCCATAAAACATTTAAAGAAAGTAATCAGGTAAATAAAAATTTAAGCAATGAAGATAAAGAAATAATAAATATAGCAATAAACTTTGCAAATGAATATATACAATTAAAAAACCCTGATGAGTTCGATAAATGGTTTGCAAAAGCTCCAATTACAGAAAAATTTAGAAAGGAATATTTTAGAAAAGAAAAATATATAGATTTAAAGGAAAAAGAATTGTATGCAGTAACAAGTGAATCATCTAAAGAAAAATTAACTCCTGCTGAAAAGAAATTTTTAAAAGAAAACAATGATATATATTCCTATTATCAATACGATCCTTTATTGGGATTAGGAATAGAAGATTTAGCACAGGAAAGTGAATTTTTATTGAAAGAATATGATCCCAAATCTAAAACAGTTTATTTAAAAGATAAGTATGAGGAAGAATTTGTTATTGATGGTAGAAAAAATTATCAAGGTGGAACAGAAATAATATTAAAACTTGTAAAACAAAATGGAAAATGGTTAATTGATGAATCAAAAATAAAATAATTTAAGAAAGATAAAGGAGAACTAATTATGAAAAAAGTATTATTATTTATGATGTTGCTATTATCAGCAATAGTATTTGGAGAAAAAGTTACAAATAAAATTAATTTTGAAATTTCTCCAAAAGAATTGAGAAATATTGTGAAAAGTGAACCGTTGTCAAATTCACACGATAATGGTAGTTATGCTGTTTATTATTATGCAAATGTAGAGGATCCGTTAGGTGTAAAAAGACAATTTAACAGTTTTGCTTTTTCTGAAAATAAGTTGTATTCAACAATCTTTGATTCAGTAACAACAGATGAGGAACATGCAAAAATAATTGAAGCTTATAAAAAAAATATAAATAAGATTTCTAAAGAAAAAATGAATATAAAAGAGCGTAAAGGAGCTTTATTATTATATAATTCAAAAAAAATAATTGAAATATATAGAGTAGTAGACCATACATTTATAAATGTTGCTCTTTATAGTGCTGGAAAATTAAACAATAGTTTGAAAAATTATGAATAAATATAAAAATGAAAGCGAGTGATAAAAATGTTAAAAAAAGTAGGAATAGCTATGTTAATCGTAGCAAGTTTAGGAATGGCGGTTACAAGAAATAAATCAAAAGTAGGTAAAGTTCAAAAAACAGTTAAAGAAAGTAATCAGGCAAATACAAAATTAAGTAGTGAGGATAAAGAAGCGATAAATACAGCAATAAACTTTATGAATGAATATATAGAAATTAGAGATCCTGATGAGCTTGATAAATGGCTTGCAAAAGCTCCAATTACAGAAAAATTCAGAAAAGAATACCGAAGAAGAGAAAAATATATAGAATTAAGTCAAAAATCACTTGAAGGAAAATTATCTCCTGCTGATGAGAAATTTTTAAAAGAAAATGACGATATTCATTATGAGTATGATGCCTTATTAGGAGCAGGAATAATAGATATAAGAGAAGAAAGTGGATTTCAATTGAAAAAATATGATTCTAAGTCTAAAACAGTTTATTTAAAAGATAAATACGAAGAAGATTTTGTTGTTGATGGTAGAAAAGGTCATCAAGGTGGAACAGAGATAACATTAAAACTTGTAAAACAAAATGGAAAATGGTTAATTGATGACTCAAAATAAATTGGACAAAGAAACAAATGAGATAGTGAAGTAATATATTCATTGAAATATATAGAGCAGTAGACCATACATTTATAAATGTTTCTCTTTATAGTGCTGGAAAATTAAATAATAGTTTGAAAAATTATGATAAATATAAAAAATAAAAGCGAGTGATAAAAATGTTAAAAAAAATAGGAATAGCTATGTTAATCGTAGCAAGTTTAGGAATGTCAGTTACAAGAAATAAATCAAAAGTAGGTAAAGTTCAAAAAACAGTTAAAGAAAGTAATCAGGCAAATACAAAATTAAGTAGTGAGGATAAAGAAGCGATAAATACAGCAGTAAACTTTATGAATGAATATATACGAATTGAAAATCCTGATGAGTTCGATAAATGGTTTGCAAAAGCTCCAATTACAGAAAAATTCAGAAAAGAATTTCAAAGAAGAGAAAAACATATAGAATTAGGTGAAAAAGCACTTGAAGGAAAATTAACTCCTGCTGATGAGAAATTTTTAAAAGAAAATGATGATATTGATTATGACTATGACCCTTTATTAGGATCAGGAATAATGGATATAAGAGAAGAAAGTGGATTTCAATTGAAAAAATATGATTCTAAGTCTAAAACAGTTTATTTAAAAGATAAATACGAAGAAGATTTTGTTGTTGATGGTAGAAAAGGTCATCAAGGTGGAACAGAGATAACATTAAAACTTGTAAAACAAAATGGAAAATGGTTAATTGATGACTCAAAATAAATTGGACAAAGAAACGAATGATATAGTAAAATAACAATTCATTGAAATAAAAATAGGGATTACTGTAATTTAAGGAAATCCCTATTTTTTTATGAATAAATTTATTAAATTTCTTGAATTTATTTAACATTGAAAGTGTTCGGTGATATATATGTTAAAAATTAAATTTCCAAAAATTCCTTTTCAAATTCCTCTTCCGTAAGCACCCGAACGCCCAATTTTTCAGCTTTTTCCAGTTTACTTCCAGCCTTTTCTCCAGCGATTAGAAAATCCAGATTTTTTGAGACTGCTGACAGATAATTTCCGCCTTTGGACAGGATAATATCTTTTATGTCGTTTCGTTTGTATTTTTGTAGTTTTCCAGTTGCAAGGAAGTTTTTGTCTTTTATTGGATTATCTGCTATTTCTTGTGAATTAGTTTCATCAACAGCAAATTGTAATCCAATATTTTTTAAATCTGTGATAATTTTCCAGTTATCCTCATCATTTAAGAAAGTATTTACAGCAACTGCCACTTTATCGCCAATACCTTTTACAGCCAGTAAATTTTCGATTGACTGATTTTTCAGATTTTCAATATTTTTAAAAGTTTTTGTCAAAAGATTCGCATTGAATTTTCCAACAAAAGGAATTCCAAGTGCGTAGAGGACTTTTGAAAAATCACGATTTTTACTGGACTCAATGCTATTTATCAAGTTGTCTATACTTTTTTGCCCCATTTTTTCGAGATTTTCAAGTTCTTCACGATATTTTTCAAGAGAATAAATATCAACTATTGTTTTTATTTTTCCTAATTCAATAAATTTTTCGACAATTTTGTCACCAAGTCCAGAAATATTCATTGCATCACGAGAAACGAAATAGGCAATTTGGCGTTTAACTTTTTCGGGGCAAAGTGGATTGTGGCATTTTAAGGCGACAAGTCCTTCTTCGTGTGCAAGCTCGCTATTGCAGACAGGACAATTTGTTGGCTCCTGAATTTCAATTTCTTTTCCAGTTCTATCGTCAAACACAACATTTACAACTTGTGGAATAATTTCAGCCGCTTTTTCTACAATAACATTATCGCCAATTTTTATATCTTTTCTGCGAATTTCATCAAAGTTGTGTAAACTCGCCCTTTTTACTACAGAACCTGATAAATTCACAGCTTCAAGTTCAGCAACAGGAGTAATTACACCAGTTCTTCCAACTTGAAAAGTTACGTCCATTAATTTAGTTTTTACTTGTTCAGCAGGAAATTTGTAAGCAATTGCCCATCGTGGGCTTTTAGTTGTGTAGCCAAGCGTTTCGTAAAGTGCAAAATTATTTACTTTTATAACAAGCCCGTCTGTTTCATAATCAAGTTTTTTCCTGTCGTTATGCCATTTGTCAATGGATTTTTCCAATTCTTTAAAATCAGTATATTTTTCAAATATTTTTGTTGTTTTAAACCCAAGTTTTTCAATATATTCAATGCTCTCCAAATGAGTATTTATTCCGTAATTCTCAGCATTTACAAGATAATAGAGATAGCAGTCAAGTCCACGTTCTGCAACAATTGTCTTATCCAGCTGTCTTATTGTCCCGGAAGCTGCGTTTCTAGGATTTGCGAAAACATCTTCTCCATCATCTTCCCTTTCTTGATTTATTCGGTTAAAGCTCGAAATTGGCAAAATGATTTCTCCACGAACTTCCAGTGAAACATTTTTTTTCAATTTTTTAGGAATAGTTTTAATTTCCATAATATTTTCAGTCACATCTTCCCCAACTTGCCCATCTCCCCGTGTTACAGCCTGAACAAGCACTCCATTTTCATAAATTAGACTTATACTAAGCCCATCCAGTTTCAGTTCCAGAATATACTCCAATTCCTTTGAATGATTCTTAATATTTTCAGATAAAATAATTTTTTTGATTCTTTTGTCAAAATCCTCAATTTCAGAAATATTATAAGTATTCGACAAACTAAGCATAGGCACCCGATGTCGTACCTTTGAAAATTTTTCACTCGCAGTACCTCCAATCTTTTCAGTAGGCGAACTTTCTCCATTTTTCTCATTTTTCAGCAATTCTGGATATTCCTGCTCAAACTGTTTTAATTCACGCATTAAAGCATCATATTCCATATCGGAAATAATAGGCTTGTCCTCGTTATAATAAAGATTGTTATGATATTCGATTTCATTTCTCAATTTTGTATATTTTTCCTGAACATCAGAAAAACTGGTGTTTTTTTCACTATCTATATTTTCATTTTCGTTATTTTTTTCTTGATTAAATAAATTCACGGTTGCTCCTTTTATAAAATTTGTTTTGTAAATTATATCATTTTTTTTATGATATGAAAAGTTTTTGGAGCAATTAAATCAGAGCTTGAATCCCAAATATTGACAAATCGTGAATGGTACAATATAATAATTTTATTAAGAATAATATAGTGATTTTTTATTTTTTTCAGATATTTCTCTTTCGCTATCATATATTTAAAGATATGGTTATGGTGGAGTAACATTAGAATTTAAACTTAATCCAGAAACAACGAATGAATTGATGAATATAGGGGTTAAAGATAAAAGTCAAATAAGTGGTATAATGGCGATTCATAATTATAATTATTCAAAATTGCCAAATGCATCTAAAGGTTGGGGAAATAATCATGCAATGTTTAAATTGGAAATAACAATTCAAAAAAAACCTATAATAAAAGATCTCTATAATGTAAATATAGGATTAGGAAGAGAAGGCGGAAAAGCATTGAATATCTTCAGTGATAATATTATAGATTATAAAGTAATAGGAGAATAGTAATTATGAATAAATATCTTGATGAAATTATATTATTATCAAAATGGTATAATAAAGAATTGATTGATGATGAGTTTTTAGAAAAATTTAAATTGGAAAAAATTAGATATAGAAGAGAAGTTCCTAATATTGCAAAAGAAAAATTAAAAGAAGCTTGTACTTTGAAAAATTTAGATATGATGATGTATTATTCTCATTTAGTTTTTTCTTTAGTTTTTTCATCAAAAATAGATTTTGATGAAATTAAGGACAGTATAGAGGAAATTATAACAGGAAATTGGCATGGTGATCATGAAAATATAGCAGAGGCATTTGAAGATATAGCTTCACCAAAAACAATAGAATGGGTGTATTATTTAGCATTGGCACATCAGTTTGAAGGATATGAAGGGGGAATTGCAATGGCTAGAAAATGTATTCATGCACTAGGGAAAATAAATACTCCTAAATCAAAAGAAAAATTGGAACTTTTGGCTAATAATTTAAATGAAACTGAAGAATTAAGAGAATCGGCAAAACGAGAATTAAATAGATGTGATTTTACAAATAAGGATTTTGAGTGAGAAGACTGAAGATGTTAAAAAAATGATTTCATTTAAAGAAGAGGCGAATAAAGTAACTAGAAAAAAGGCAATAGACAGACAATTAGGAAAAGATGAGGGAAAAGAACTAGAAATATTCAATAAAAATTTAAAAGAATACGAAGTGATAAAGGAGAATAAATAATGAAAATATCAGCAAAATATGAAAATAAATTAAAGAAATTATTTGAATTAAGTAAAAAAACTCATGTTGTAAATTTTCAACTGAAAAATGAGGAATTAATTTCGAATTTTTCTAATATTTCAGATGAAGAAAAAATAAATATAATAAAAGAGGGAATAAAAATAGCATGTCAAAGAAAAAATTCATCTGAAATAGAAAATTTGATGCTTTCAATTAGTTTTTTTAAATTATATGATAGATCTGAATTTATTGAAGATTATATTAAATTAGCAAAAGAAGAATTTCATGAAGAACATGAAACTATAGCATCATATTTTCAAGGTTTTCACTTACCAAAAACAATAGATAGTATATATGAACTAGCAACTTCGAATTTTGAAAAATACCGTTGGGATGATAATTTTGCATTAGTGAGAAAATGCTGTTTTGCTTTAGGAGATATAAATACTCCTAAGGCGAAAGAAAAATTGGAATGTATTATTACAAAGTGATGAAGAGACTATAAGAGAACATGCAATGGAGCAGTTGAAGAGATGTGATTTTGCAAATAAGGATGTTGAATGAAAGGAATAATTATGAAAAAAGAAGAAGAAAGAAATATTTATGCTGTATTTGATGATAAGACAATAAGAGTTTATCAGGCATATAACAATGAAATAGCAGACGAGGCTTTAAAATTAGGAAAGTTTGGAAGTAAATTCAGTTTAAATAGGATGACTTGGATAAAACCATCGTTTCTCTGGATGATGTACCGAAGTGGCTGGGCTACTAAACAAGGACAGGAAAGAATACTGGCAATTGACCTAAAAAGGGAAGGATTTGATGAAATAGTGAGAAATGCTGTACTTTCATCTTTTAGAGAAACTTCTGATTTATCTAAGGAGGAATGGAAAGAAAAACTAGAAAATTCAGAAGTAAGATGTCAATGGGATCCAGACAGGGATATTTACGGCAATCCAATAGGAAGAAGGGCGATACAGTTAGGAATAAAGGGAGAAATGGTAAAAAAATATGTAAATGAGTGGATTGTAAATATAACGGATATAACAGATAAAGTTATTGAGATGAGAGAGAAGATTGAGAATGGGAGTTTTTTAGATAGTAATCTTCCAATAGAAGAAAAATATGTTTGAATCCTAGTATTTTTAGAATTTTATAAAATTTCTAAAATATATTGACATACGTGTAAAAAATACGTATAATAATATTGTAAGGAGGAATAATGTCAAGAACTAAACCTTACAGAAGTATTGTTAAAGTTTTAAAAAAGAATGGATGGGTACTTGATCATACAACTGGTTCACATGAAATTTATATAAAAGATGGTAAAATATGTCCTGTAAAATGTACAAAAAAAGATATACCATCTGGAACTTTAACAAATATAGAACGTATTACAGGGCTTAAATTCTAGCCTTGTAATATTTTATAGGAGGGTAGTTTTATGAAAAATAGATTGTTATATCCGTGTGTTGTAAAAGAAGAAGATGGTATTTTTTATGCAAATTTTGTAAATTTTGAAGGATGTTTTACTGATGGAGAGACACTTGAGGAAGTTGTAAGAAATGCAAAAGATGTTTTATCAGGAATGCTTTTTACAATGGCAAAAAATAATATTCCGTTTCCAAAATCTGAAAATAGTGAGATAAAACTGGAAAATGGAGAATTTTTGATATATGTTGATGTCTGGATTTCTCCAATTTTAGAAAAAGTACGAAATCAGGCTGTGAAAAAGACATTGACAATTCCAAAATGGTTAAATGATGAGGCTGAAAAGCAGTCATTAAACTTTTCTAATATATTACAAACAGCATTAAAAGAGGCTTTGGGAATATAAAAATTAAAAATTAAGAAAAATGTTCAGAAATAGATTAAGTAAAATTAAACTTTGAGCATTTTTTTTATTTTGAAAATTCTATTTTTTATACTGTAATATTTTCGTAAAATATGGTATGATATAGGCAATGAAAATTGTAAAAATAAAAGGAGGAAATTGAAAAAAATAAAATAATGGAACTAAATAATAATGAAATGACAAGTATAAATACAATTGAGAAAATTGATATTTTGGGGATGGATTTAGAGAGTTTGCAGAAGAAATTTGTTGAGATTGGTCTTAAAAAGTTTAATGCGAGTCAAGTTTTTGACTGGCTACATAATAAACTGGTATTTGATTTCGACGAATTTTCTAATATTTCTAAGAAAGATAGGGAAATCTTGAAAGAGAGATTTTATGTGGCAAAATTGGAGTTTAAGACACATCAAGTTTCGGAAGATGGGGATACTGAGAAATTTTTGTTTGAATTGAAGGACAGAAGATTGATTGAAAGTGTGCTTATTTCTCATAAAAATCGGCATACACTTTGCGTTTCTTCACAAATTGGATGTCTTATCGGATGTGATTTTTGTGCCACAGCTACAATGACTTATGAAAGAAATTTATCAATTTCTGAGATTTTACTACAATATTACTATGTTCAGAAATATTTACTTAAACGTGGAGAAAAATTAGGAAATGTAGTTTATATGGGGATGGGGGAACCGTTTTTAAATTATGATGCGGTTCTTGGTTCAATTAATATGTTAAATTCTCCTAAGGGGCAAAATTTTTCAAAAAGGAATTTTACAATTTCTACAAGTGGAATTGTAAATGGGATAAAAAGATTTACAGAAAATGAAAATCAAGTGAACTTAGCAATCTCATTACATTCAGTGAGAGATGATGTGAGAAGTGAAATTATGCCGATAAATAAAACATGGGGAGTAAAACAGTTAAAAGAATCACTTTTGGAATATCAGAAACAAACTAAAAATCGTATTACATTTGAATATATCTTGATTGATGATTTGAACTGTGAGCCTGAAGATGCAAGGGAACTGGCTGGATTCTTAAATTCATTTTCGTGTCTAGTAAACTTGATTCCTTATAATCCTGTTGGTGGAAAGCCTTATAAAACACCATCAAAACAAAAACAAAGGGAATTTTATAAATTATTAAAAGACAAAAATGTTAATGTAACGTTGCGAGAAACTAAAGGTCAGGACATTGCAGCGGCCTGTGGACAGTTGAAGGCAAAAAAACAGATGGATTCTGCTAAAAATATTTAAATAGATATTGAAATAGTTACGAAAAGAGGTAGTAATGAAAAAGAATAATAAAGAAGAAAAAATTGCAAAACCTAGAAAAAAATTTAGTTTATTTTCATTTTTTTTCAAAGTTTTTGTGTTTTTGTTTATAATCGGAGCGGGAGCGGGAGCTTATCTTGTTTATACGGTAAGCAAGGAAACGCCAGTTGATTTGATTGATGGATATGCACCTGTATCGCCATCGGTAATTTATGACATCAATGGAAATCAAATAGATACGATAATGGTTCAAAATAGAGCTCCAATTGGAATTGGAGAAATTCCTTTGCATGTGCAGAATGCGTTTTTGGCAATTGAGGATAGAAAATTTAGGACTCATCATGGATTTGATTTTGTGAGAACGGCAAGAGCGGCTTTTTTGACAATTACAGGAAGACGGCGTGAAGGAGGAAGTACACTTACTCAGCAGCTTGCAAAAAATGCGTTTTTATCGCCAGAACAAACAATGACAAGAAAGATTAAAGAAGCGATTTTAGCAATAGAAATTGAAAGAAAGTATACAAAAGATGAAATTCTGGAAAATTACTTGAATACAATCTATTTTGGACAAGGAGCTTACGGAATAAAAAATGCGGCTATAAAATATTTTAATAAACAGCCAAAACAACTTTCTATTGCACAAGCGGCAATTTTAGCGAGCCTTCCAAAATCTCCAACAAAATATTCAAAAATAGAACATGCGTTGGAAAGACAAAAGATTGTGCTTCATCAAATGAGAAATTTTGGATTTATAACAGAGGAAGAATATGAGAAAGCGGTTAAAGAAAAAATTACGTTTGTAAATGGAAATATTAAAAGCCGTAATGAAGAGGAACAGATTTCGACTTCAAATGTGGCACCTGAATTTACAACAGTTGTATTAAGTGAAGTAAGAAAAATATTGAAAATACCTGAAGAAGATCAAAAATTCTTATTTGACGGTTATAAAATTTATGCGACAGTTGATTTAGATTTACAAAGGGCAGCTTATTCAGCATTTAATAATAATTATAACTTGAAGAGCCGAGCGAACTTAAATGGTGCATTGCTTTCTATTGACCCAAGTAACGGGTTTGTAAAAGCAATGGTTGGAGGAAAAAATTATAAAAAAGGTAACTTTAATCGTGCATTAAGTTCATTAAGACAGCCAGGTTCATCTTACAAGCCAGTAGTTTACCTTGCGGCATTGCAAAAAAACATGGCAATGAATACCGTTATGGAAGATTCGCCAGTAAAAATTGGAAACTGGAGTCCAAAGAACTATGATGGAGTATTCAGAGACAGCATGACACTTGCCAAAGCATTGGAAATTTCCAACAATATAATACCAGTAAAACTATTGCAACGTGTTGGAATCAATTCGGCTGAAAAAGTATGGCGTGATGCAGGAGTTGTAGGAGGAGATTTTCCGAAGAACTATACGTTGGCACTTGGTTCAATTTCTACAAGACCAATAGACATGGCAATGTTTTATGCGGCACTTGCAAATGGAGGATATCAAGTTCAGCCTCAATATATCTACAAAATCGAGAATAAATATGGTGAAGTTGTTTATGAAGCAAAACCAAAAATGAAAAAAGTTTATGATTCAAAAGATGTTGCAATATTAACTTACATGCTTGAAAATGCTGTAAATTATGGAACTGGGCAATCTGCAAAAGTCTTTAAAAATGGACAGCTTATTCCAATGGCTGGAAAAACGGGAACAACTTCTGATTACGTTTCAGCATGGTTTACAGGTTACACACCTACTCTTGCTACAGTAGTTTATGTCGGAAATGATGACAACAAGTCAATGGGGCCTGGAATGACCGGGCCAGCTGCAGCTGCACCAATTTGGAAAACTTACATGCAGACGGTAGTTGACTTGCCAAATTATAACGTTGGAGTCTTTGAATTTATAGACGATTATATTACAAGAAAAGATTTAACAACAAGAGATATTGACTTGCAAATTGGACTTCTTGACAGAGATGGAGTAAATAAACGAACAGCACTATTTAAGACTGGAACAGAGCCAGTTGAGTCGGAAGGTAAGTTTAGGAATGGGATTACGTTTTAAATTAAGGAATTGAAATTTATGATAGCAACAAGTTATTCTAATTTTAAGAACAATCCTGAAAAATACTTTGAAAAAGTGATACAGAATTGTGAGACATTGATTGTAACTAGGAAAAATGACGAAAATATTGTTGTAATGAGTGAAGATGAATATAGTAATTTGATGGAAAATTTATATATTATGTCAAATAATGATTATTACAATAAATTAATTCAAGGAAAAAGAGAAGTTGAAGAGGGGAAAGCAGAAATACACGATTTAATTGAAGTAGAATAAGAGCAATAAAAAAATATGATTTCAAATACAGATTAATGTATAAGAAATCATATTTTTTGTTTATAAGAATTTATAAATTTGATTATGACATAAATAATAATTTAACTATGAATAACGCTCCTAAAATAACCATTACCCATGAAACGTGTCTTCTGTCTTCTTTTTTCGAGAATAAATTGTAAAACAGATTTATTAAAACATAAGATAAAATTCCTAATGTTAAACCATCACCAATACTGTAAGTTAGAGCCATTGTTGTAATTGTTATGAAAGATGGAACTCCTTCTAGAATATCGTGCAAATCTATGTTTTTAACTGAACTTAGCATTAGGTAACCAACGTAAATTAGGGCTGGAGCTGTGGCACATCCTGGTATTGAGATGAATATTGGCGAGAAAAACATTGATATTAGGAATAGGAATCCTGTTGTGATAGCAGTCCATCCCGTTCTTCCTCCTGCGATAACTCCTGTTGAGCTTTCTACATAAGTTGTAACTGTAGAAACTCCAAGTGTGGCGCCAGCTGTAGTTGCGATTGCGTCTGCCATTAAAGCTCGTCCTACATTTGGTACATTTCCATTTTCATCTAGCATATCAGCTTTTGAACATACTCCTACTAATGTTCCGACAGTATCAAAAAAGTCTACAAACAGAAATGTGCAAACTATGACAAATAAATTTCCAAACATTTTAAAATCAGTAAATAGTCTAAAGTCTAATTTTCCCATAACAGGCATCATTGACTCGTATTTAAAGATACCAGATGGTAAATAAATTCCTAATTCTTTTGCATGTGAAGGGTTTATAAGAGCATATCCCCAGGCCAGAAGAGAACTCAATACTATTCCATAAAGAATTGAACCACGTACATTTTTTTTATCTAAAATAGCTATTAAGAATAATCCGATAAATGAAATAATAACTGCTGGAGAAAAATGTCCCATACTAACTTTGGTAGATTCATTTAAAACAACCAGTCCACTTCCTGAAAAGCCGACAAATGCGATAAATACTCCAATTCCACCAGTAACAGCGTGTTTCATATTTTCTGGAATGGAATTTACTACAGCTTCACGTACTTTAAAAAGTGTTAAAAAGATAAATATAATTCCTTCACAGAAGACAGCAGTCAAAGCAGTTTGCCAGCTGATACCACCTTTTAGTACAACTGTAAATGCAAAAAATGCGTTTAATCCCATACCTGAGGCAAGGGCAAAAGGCAGATTTGCAATAAGGCCCATAAGAAAACAGCCAATTGCGGCTGAAAAACAAGTTGCTGTAACTAATGCTCCTGCATCCATACCAGTTTTTGACAAAATATTTGGATTTACAGCAATTATGTACGCCATTGTAAGAAATGTTGTAATTCCTGCCATAATTTCCTTTTTCATATTGACATTTTCATTTGCTAGAAGCGGGAAAAGTTGTTTAAGTCCGCTTGTTTGTTGAACATTAGTGATGCCCATTTTGATTAATCAACTCCATTTCTATGTATTATTTATGTTGTTACAAATATTATTCATCTTCATTAGATTTATTTTTAGACTTTTCATCATCTTGCTGATCTTTGTCAAAAGTCATAAGGACTTTTTCGATTTTTTTATTCTTAACTCGCTGTGGCTTGAATACAACACCATTAATTGTGATTGGCTCAATATTTTCATTATCTTCGGGAATATATCCCAAATTTTCGATTAAAATTCCACTTAAAGTGTCATAATATTTTGATTCAAGTTCAAAGTGAAAGTTATCATTCAGGTCATTTAAGGAAACATCTCCATTAATTAAGTATTTATTTCGTGACAATTGACGGATTGACAAGTCTTCATCATCAAATTCATCAGCAATATTTCCCATAACTTCCTCAATCAAGTCTTCAAGTGTAACAATTCCCGAAAAACCTCCGTATTCATCAATCAGTATAGTAATATGCTTTTTCTCCAGCTGCATTTCATTAAATAGTTCATTTACATTTTTTGTTTCAGGAACGAAATACGCTTCTTGCAGTAAATCAGCAACTTTTATGTTATCAAACCCTTTTTTGTAGGCTTCCATCATCAAGTCCTTGGTTAATAGCACACCAACAATATTGTCGGCTTCATTTTCATAAACAGGAATACGTGAATATTTTCCAATTTCCTTATTTTCAAAAAGTTCATGAATTGAGATATTTTTATCAATCAAAAATACTTTTGTTCTTGGAATCATTATTTCACGTGCAATTTTTTCATCAAATTCAATAATATTCTCAATCATTTCCTGTTCAGCTTCATTAATAACACCGTGTTCCTTACCGACTTCTACAAGCGAACGCAGTTCCTCCTTAGAAACTTTTTCTTCAATATTGTCTTCTTTCATTTTCAAAACTGTAAGTACCAAATTTGTAGAAAATGTCAAAAATTTTACAAATGGAGAAAATAACCTTGAAATAAATACAACAACTCCGACTGATGATAAAGCAATCTTTTCTGAATTTCTAAGTGCAATTCTCTTTGGAATTAGTTCACCAAAAACAAGTGTAACATATGACAATAGAAAAGTTATTAAAATCATTGAAATTTGACTACTGTATGGGATATTCAAAGGTTGTAATGCACTTGACAAATATTGCGATAAACCAGTCGCTGCCGATGCTGATGCAAAAAAACCTGCCAAAGTAATCCCAACTTGAATAGTAGACAGGAATTTACTAGGTTCCTGCAGTAAATTGTCAAGTAAAATTGCTTTTTTATTTCCATCTTCAATTAATATTTTTAATTTATTTTTGTTTAACGAAACAATCGCCATTTCCGCACTGGAAAAGAAAGCATTAATTCCTGTTAAAATTATTATTATTACAATCTGTAATAATAAACTGCCCTCAGACATTTTATTTTTCCTCCTAAATTTTTTAAATTTACCAACTTTTATAGTAACAAATTTTAAAATTAAACTTAAAAAATGTAACTATTTATTCAAACTCTAACTTTTTATTTTGTATTAATTTAAAGAGTTTAAGCATATTATAGCATATTTTTAAAAAATTTAAAAATTTTAATCTTAAATCTTATATATTCCAATAATCAAGAGATAAATACTTTATTTGAGTATAATAAATATATAATAAATATTGTATAATATTTTTCTACAAACACAAAAAAGAATATATCAAGTTTTAATATTTATTTTTTGACACTTAATCTCATTTGTACAGCTTTTTCAAGTGCAGAAATAATATCATTTAACAACTCACTTTTTCCATATTTTTCAAGAACCAATTTATTAAAATCTATCCATTCTTGATTATGAAGTTGATCCAAAATTTTAGGGACTTCTTTCTTTGATAAATTTTTCCAAGCATCAATTATCTGACTTTTTGCTTCAATTGATAGTCGTTTAGGGTCTAACATTATACTATCTAGTACTCCATCTTTTGTTGTATCAAGAACACCTAAGCCTCTACCAAATCCTGTTGCTTCAATCATAAACTGACCAAAATATGTATTTAATAAAGCATGAACTATTGTTCTATCTATTTCCTTATTTTTCAATTTAAATACAGTTAATCTCTGATTGATTAATAAATCTGGCGATACACTTGACCAAAATAGCCTTTCTTCAGGATTAATTGATGTTACGAAATCTCCAACAATTCTTGTAGGAAATTGATACCATTCATTTAATTTTCTTTGTGATTCATTTTTAGGATTATTATCAAATTTTGATATATAAGCTTGAGCTCCTGGTTTTAGATTTGACCTTTTTTCTGTTACAACAAAAGCATTTGAATCTGCAGCGGCAAAAAATCCCTGTACATTTGCAGGAGATTTTAGTATGGGTAATAAATATTCTTTTTCTATTCCTTCAGAATCTGAAATATCATAGAAGAACTTATCATTAGTTGATTTTGTCCCTCTATTACCTTCAAAAATGGTATCCATTGAAATTGTTACATCTATAATATTATTAAACCATTTTATATTTTGAAATAATATATTTAAGGATAAACCATTTTTTATGAAAGTCTGAATTTC
Organism: Leptotrichia hongkongensis; assembly: GCF_041538065.1. Classification (NCBI taxonomy): domain Bacteria; kingdom Fusobacteriati; phylum Fusobacteriota; class Fusobacteriia; order Fusobacteriales; family Leptotrichiaceae; genus Leptotrichia; species Leptotrichia hongkongensis. Next base: position 121,692 of record NZ_JBGORW010000003.1, read on the forward strand.
ATCTTTTGTATATTCAACATATTCAAGATGTTTATCTTCATCAATATCATCAATTAGTAACGAATCTGAGATATTTTTAATGTCTTCATTACTTAGAAAATCTAAGTCTGAATTTATTTTTATAAATTTTGTATTTTTTTTAATTAAAGAAACTCCTTTTTTTAAAACAAGTATAACTGTTACCACTTCAGCATTTTTAAACCAGCGTCCTCTTGAAGAAGTAATTACTTTTTCAACTTCAAATAGCTCAAAAAGAATATTTATATAATTTTGCTTTTTTTTAGTTTTTAGCCAAGAATTTGAAGTTATAATTGCTGCAGTTCCATGCTTCTTTAATAAACGTTCGATACCTATTATGCCAAACTGATACCAATCGTGTTTCAATTCTAATTTTCTTATATTTTTAGAGTGTAAATAGTTATTAATTTCTTTCAAACGAGATTCCTCTTTGGTATCATTTTTCACTCTCTCGTTTCTAATAAAAGGCAGATTTGAAATTATATAATCAAACTCTGGAATACTTTTTTTGATAGTTTCACCATTTTTTGGATTAGTTATTTCAATTTGTTTCCCAATTTTTAAACTTAGTAAATCATTTTGGAAGACTTGATTCGGTAAATTCAAACTATCCTTTGAAGATAATGATATATTTGCCACTTGCAACGGTAGACGATATTTATCTGATGCCCAAATATTTTCATGAGCTTCTGTAATACTTCCCCCATTAGTTAATAATTTAAGTGCTGAACTTGCAATAGTTCCTGATCCAACACAAGGATCGAGAATTTGTGAATGAATGTTCTCTATAGTTGAATTGACTAATAATGTCGCTAATTTTTTTGGAGTTGTATACAAGCCCATTAATTCTCTTTTAGAAAGATTAATAATAGACTCTAGTGTATTTTGGAACTCTTCTTGATCTATATTTTCAAAATTTTTATTATACAAAAATGAATTGTATTGTCTGATAACCATTTCAGAAGTTTCTGACAAGCATATATCTATATCTTGACAATTTAAAATTGTAAAAAAATCAGAAATCTTAGTTGCATTATTAAAGTTATCTCGAACAACTTTAAATGATTTTTCGCTTTGAAGCAATGTTTTTAATGCATTATTAACTGCATTGTGGTTATTTTTCAACAAATTTGCAAAAGTAATTCTATTAATCCAATTTAGTAGAGTATTTTTTGCAAAAGCTCTTGTTTTTTCAGAGTCTGATATCCGATTGGGTTTATTCGCACTGAATTCCATTAATTCTTTATTATACCATTTGTTTATGTTAGCAATTAATTTTCTATCACCTAATTGATAATAGTAGTCTGATAACTCATATGAGTATATTTCAGCTATATCTTGTGAAATATTTTCTGCTGATTGTAATACTGGTACATCAGTAACGACTTTATCTATAAATAATTTATTCAGATGAATAATGACGCATTTCAGCCTTTTTTTCCATAGTTTTCGATTTTTTTTTACATCATCTCTTGTATTAATATTAATTAATTTTTCCCATTTCTTATTTTCTTTCCAAGAATTTTCTTTATTTCTACAATAAATAACAGCTTGTTTAAAATTCCAAAGTACAAATACATTTGTTCTTAATCGGTTCGCTTTATCTACTGCATTACTAAATAATTCATTATCATCAATATCAGTATTTGGCATTTTTAATTCCCAACCTAAAGCTACATTATTTTGATATACATCGTTATAGTATAAGACGTCTGGAAATAGAGTGTTTGCTCTTTTGTCATTATTACCATTTTTTCCTAATGACTGTTCACCACCTGCATCTTTGAAAACAAAATCGTTCTTCGCAAATAAGGATTGTGATTCTTTAATTAATTCAATAGCTTCACTTCGTTCATTTGATTTTAGTTGTCTCATATTTTACTCCTCTCAAGTATATTTTTACACAGAATAGTTTTCTTTTGATTTTCAGTTAAATTGATATAAGCATTTTGAATTCTTTTAATTGACTCTTTAATATAATCTATATCTTTGCTTTTAAATAACTTTGAATGCTCATTTTTCTCAATTCCAATAAAATTTCTTCCTTCCAACACCGCTGAAACTAAAAATGATCCACTACCTGAAGTATTATCTAAAATAATATCGCCCGGATTGGAATATGTTCTAATGAGATATCGACCTAATTCAACTGGTTTTTGTGTCGGATGTATTACAGTTCCTTCTGATTCTGCAGTTTTAAAATATACTACATCTATAGGATACCTATAGCCATTGCTTTTTACATGGATAGGCTCAAAATCTCCATATGAACCAGTTAACTGCTTCTTCCTAATTCCCTTATCATATGAATCACCTAATCGCATTTGTGGATTATAAGTTGGTTGTTTTCTGTAAAAGACAAGTATTTCTTCAAATTTTCTAAGTGGTTGCTTTTTTACATTTAGAAAATTTGTTGCTTTAGATTTTTCCCAAATTATTTTATATTTATATTCATTGGGATTTGAAAGCATTAATTCAGCAGAAAAAAGTCCTGAAGCCGTAAAAATCATAGCTCCATTTTCTTTCACTATTCTTCTATATTCATTCCATAATCGGTCTAATGGAATGATACAATCCCATTTATTTTGTGTTGTTCCATAGGGTAAATCAACCAATAACATATCTACTGAATTATCTGGTAATTTAGACATCACTTCTAGCGTATCTCCTTCAATAATATTATTTAAAAATTTATCTATTTTAATCATATTTCACCCCTAAATTTCATTATAAGTAGATATTTTTAGGTAATTTTTATGAATTGTCAAATTGTATTTATCTTTCTAGAGATGTATAATTTATTTCTTTTGCTAATTAAGTATAACATAAAAAATAATTTAAATATTAGTTTTTAATTCATTAAAACTCTATTATATTACCTACTATTTGGTTTGATGGAATATTTTTATCTATTTTAAAAAATACATATTTTTTATTTATGATAATATCTTTATTATAAAACTTTTTTTTACTAGATTGGACTTCTGTTTTTATAAATAACATCACCTAAATTAAAATCTTTTTTATATTTCATGAATTGCAATATTTTACCAAATTTTTTTGTCATTTTATAAATTCGACATTCTTTCTATGTGAATTTAATAATTACTCTCAATAATACCAATAACCTTATTTCCATTGTCAGTAATAATATATTTTCCTTTAGTATTATTAAAATTATTGATAAAGTTATCGTTTTTAAGTTCTTGTATTATCTTATTAGTTTTATTTTTAGAAAAATGCAAAATATCAGCAATTTCTTGTTGAGATAATGCAATATATTTATTATTTTTAACTTCTATTTGATTATCATATAGAAATTTTAATACTTTATATTTATCATTAGTAAATTGTATTAAATTTTTCAACATCATCACTTCCTTTCTTTAATTGATTATAAAATATTTATATAATTTTGTCAATTATAAATACCATTATAGTGTATTTATTAAATAATTATAATAAAAAATAAAACTTCATAATTGGAATTCTATTTTAACAATAATTTTAATATATTACATAGTAAAATATTACTTGATATCTTATTTTAGATTAGTTGTGTTATCCTTTGTTAAATAGAAAATACAACCTTAAATATATTTTACAATCTATAAATTATAAATAATAGAAAATTACAAAATTTCTTCAAAGACATATTTCTGAACTTTCATTCCCAATCTTTCATAAAATCTGACAGCTCCAGCATTATCAGCCTAAGCATCCAATGTTAAATTGTAACAGCCTTCCTTTTTTGCAAAATCCAAAGCAAAATCATACAATTTTTTTCCAATGTTCTGCCCACGAATACTTTCATCAACACAAAGATCATCAATAAATAACGTTTTTATATCAGTTAGGACGTTGTGATTTGTTTGTTGTTCAAAAATGCAGAAAATATAGCCAATTACGTTATCATTTTCATCTGTTGCTACGAATATTGGCTTATTTGAATCATTTAACATTTCTGTTAATTCTTTTGCTGTGTATTTTTTCCCATTTGCCTTGAAAATGTCTAGACGCCCTTTGTGATGAACTAATAAAATCTGTTCCAGTAAATTTTCTATTTTTGGAATATCTTTTTCTTGTGCTAGTCTAATCTCTTTCATTGTAGTAATTTTTCCTTTCATTTGCATTTTTATGTAATAATTTTAATAAATAAAAAATTTAAAATTTCTTGTTTTATTCTAATTTATAAGAATATAAACTTAATATTTTCAAGTAATTTAAGATATAATTTTTATCTTTTAAACAGAATCTGCTATAAACTAATCCGTCGGAGCATTTTTCTGTGCTGGCAAAACTGTTTGAGCATAGCGAGTTTTTTGTCAGTGCAGAAAAATGTCGGAGACTAGCCATAGGTTATTGCGTAGCAATCTTGCCACAATTTTAATTATCAGGATAAATCTTTATTGCAAGATAAGGTTTTGTAGCAATGAGCAATCCTACAAAAATAAAAAATAAAAAAGTTGAATGATGATGAAACCTAATTATAAAAATTTATTCTCATTTTAAAATGGGGATAATATTATAAAGTTTCTAAAAATTTCCTTCCATTTTCAATTTGCATTTCAACATTTTTTATGGAAGTTCCACCAAATGAATTTCGCTTGTTTACGCAGTTTTCGATTGTGATTTCTGAAAGAATGTCATCTTTGAAAACATCAGAAAATTTATGAAATTCTTCGAGTTTCATGTCGTCAATTGCGATTTTCTTATCTTCGCAGTAGGATACGATTTCTCCAACGATTTTATGTGCCTGTCTGAATGGAACGTTGTGTTTTGCAAGGTAATCGGCTACATCTGTTGCGTTTAGGAATCCTGCTCGCATTGAAGCATAGATTTTTTCATTATTTACTGTTATTGTGTCAAGCATTAGGTAGAAAATTTCGATGGATAATTTGATGTTGTCAATAGAGTCAAAAATTCCTTCCTTATCCTCCTGCATATCCTTATTATAAGCTAGCGGAAGTGCCTTCATTGTTGTTAAAATTCCCATAAGATTTCCGTAAATTCTGCCTGTTTTTCCTCTTACAAGTTCGGCAATGTCGGGATTTTTTTTCTGTGGCATAATTGAAGAGCCAGTTGCAAAGGCATCATCTAGATTTATAAATGAAAATTCGGATGTGCACCAAATAATAATTTCTTCTGAAAATCTTGACAAGTGCATTGAAATTACTGAAATAATCATTGCAAGCTCAATTATAAAATCTCTATCGCTTACAGAATCAAGGCTATTTTCAGTAGGCTTTGAAAATCCAAGCTCTTCTGCCACAAAATGTCTATCAAGATTAAATGTAGTTCCAGCCAATGCCCCTGCTCCAAGTGGCATTTCATCACTTCTTTTGAGAAAGTCCTCAATTCTCGAAATATCCCTTTTAAACATTTGAAAGTAAGCCATCAAGTGATGAGAGAATAAAATTGGTTGAGCCCTTTGTAAATGAGTATATCCAGGAATAATAACATTTTTATATTTTTCAGCAAGCCCTAGCAGTACATTTTCTATTTTTACAAGTAAATTTGAGATTTCACGAGCTTCTTTTCGTACATACATTCGCACATCAAGAGCCACCTGATCGTTTCGGCTTCTAGCAGTATGCAGTTTTCCAGCCACAGGCCCAATAATCTGTGTCAGCCTTTTCTCAATCGACATATGAATATCTTCATCTTCAATTCTAAACTCAAATTCTCCCTTTTCAATTTCATCCTTTATCTGAAGCAACCCATTTTCAATATCTTTTTGTTCATTTTTCGCAATAATCCCTTGCTTAGCAAGCATTCTGCTATGTGCAATACTTCCAGCAATATCTTCCTCATACATTCTTTTATCAAATGTAATTGACGCATTAAATTTTTCTAACAATTTATTAGTTTCCTTATGGAATCGACCTTCCCACATTTTTTTCATATTTCTCAGCCCTTTCCTGTATATATTGGATTTTTTAGTCAATCTATTTAAAAAGCAATAAAAATACCTATAAATCCAGTCTAACTCTTTACTCACATTTTAAAATAGAATTGCTATATTTACAGCAATAATCCTTTTTTATTATCATTATATCAAATAAAAGCTAATTTTTAAAGGAAATAAAAATTAAATAAACTTGGAATTTGTATAAATTATAAAAAATATCTTTTAAAAATTTGCTAAAAAAGGTATAATATCATAACAATATATGAGTTTTTTAATTATATGCTAAAACCTATTTTAAATTAAACTGCTAAAATTATATAAATTTAAGGTTTGAGTAAAATAGTCATAACTTTTGAGTTTGGTTTTAAATAAGTTTTACTATACTTTAGTTAATTTTAGAAAGGAAAAAATAAAATGGAAAGAAGTGAAATAAAACAGGAATATAAATGGAATTTATCGGATATTTATGAAAATTATTCAGCTTGGGAGAAGGATTTTGAGAAAGTTAGTGAGCTGAAAAAAAAATTGGCTGGATTTAAAGGGAAATTTGGGAATGAAGGAAAGTTATTGGAGTTTTTTCAAAAGCAGGAGGAGATGGATAAGATTTCTTATAAATTGTATCGGTATCCTCAGCTTGCGAGAGATTTGAACTCATCGGATAAGGAGGCTGTGGAGCATTTGCAGAAGGTGCAGTTTTTGTTTGCAGAGATTTCTACTGAATTGTCCTGGGTAAATTCAGAACTGGTTGATAATCGTGAGAATATTGAAAAATGGATTGAAAAAAAAGAATTTGATGATTATAGATTTGGACTGAAAAATTTATTTAGGTTGCAAAAGCATATTCTGGAAGAAAAGGAAAGCAAATTGCTGTCGTACTACAGTTCATTCTTTTCAGCACCGAGAAGCATTTATTCGGAAGTTACGGTTACGGATGTGGAATGGCCTCAAGTTACGCTTAGTTCTGGAGAAAAAGTGGATGTAACGCCTGCTAATTATTCTAAAATTTTGTCTACAAATAGAAATCAGGAAGACAGAAAACTGATGTTTCAGACGTTTTATACAATTTATGAAAAGAAAAAAAATACGATTGCTGCAATTTATAACTCAATTTTGCAAAAGGGAATTGCTTCAAAGAAAGCCTACAATTACGATTCATTTTTGTTAAGCCATCTGGAAAGTGACAATATTCCAGAAGAAATTTACTTAAATCTTGTTAATACGGCGAAAAATAATACAAAACCATTGCAAAGATATTTAAAATTGAGAAAGAAAATTTTAGAACTTGAAAAATATTATAATTTTGACGGCTCAATTAACCTAATAGAATTTGACAAGGAATATGAGTATGATGATGCGAAGGAAATAGTGTTAAATTCAGTTGCTCCACTTGGAAAAGATTATGTAGAAAAAATGAAAAAAGCGATTTCAGAAGGCTGGCTGGATGTATTTGAGGCAAAAGGGAAAAGAACGGGAGCGTATTCTGCTGGAGTTTACGGAGTTCATCCATATATGCTTCTAAATTACAACAAGACTTTAGACAGCGTATTTACATTGGCACACGAACTGGGACATACTTTGCACACTCTTTATTCAGACGAAAATCAGCCTTTCTCGATGGCAGACTACACAATTTTCGTAGCGGAAGTGGCTTCCACATTTAACGAAAGATTACTGCTCGACTATATGCTGGAAAATACCAATGATCCAAAAGAAAGAATCGCACTACTGGAGCAGGAAATTGGAAATATTGTTGGAACTTTTTATTTTCAGGCATTGCTAGCAGATTATGAATATCAGGCACACAAGCTGGCAGAAGCTGGAGAGCCGATTACAGCGGAAGTTTTGAGCAAAATTATGGAAGACTTATTTGACAAATATTACGGCGACATAATCGAAAAAGATGATTTAATCTATATTTTCTGGGCAAGAGTTCCACACTTTTTCAACTCACCATTTTACGTATATCAATACGCCACTTGCTTTGCCTCATCAGCAATTTTATATGAAAAAATGATAAATTCAAACGATGAAAGCGAGAAAAAACAAACATTAGACAAATACATTCAATTATTAAGCTCAGGAGGAAATGACTTCCCAATGGAACAGCTTAAAAAGGCAGGAGTTGATTTGTCAAAAATTGAAACAATCGAGGCTGTGGCAAAACAGTTTGATTTGCTATTAGATAAATTGGAAGTGGAGATTGGGAAGTTGTAGAAAGATATTGAAATATATAAAAAGAAAATATTTATTTTTTGTATGGTCTTGTATTGACAATATAATTAAAAATTGATACAATGAAGAAAAAAAGGAGGTATTTGTTATGGCAAATGCAAATTTAAGTATTAGAGTTGATAAAGAAACAAAAGAAAAAGCGAACGAGTTGTTTAACAAATTTGGCTTGACAATGACAACAGCAGTAAATATGTTCTTAAAAACTGCAATTAGGGAAAATAGAATTCCTTTTGAATTGAAATTGGAAGAAGAGCCAAACGAAGTGACTTTAGAAGCAATGAGAGAAGCTGATAGAATTGCAAGAGATGATAGTGTAAAGGGATATGACAGCATAGAGGAGTTGAGAGAGGCACTTGGTGTATAAAATTAAATTTACAGGACAATTCAAGAAAGAATTGAAATTAGCCAAAAAGCAAGGAAAAGATATTAATAAATTATTTAAAATCGTTGATATTTTAGCTGAAAAGAAAGTATTAGACATTAAATATAAAGATCATGCATTAATCAGTAATTACAAAGGATTCAGAGAATGCCATATAGAACCTGATTGGCTATTAATATATAAATATTATGATGACATTTTAGTATTATCCTTATCTCGTTTAGGTTCACACTCAGAACTGTTTTAGTATAGTTCTGAGTTTTTTATGATATTATGTTGTTTAAAAACTGTGTAACTATTAAAATATTTTTTAATTAAATTTATCATTAAGTATTTATCTTAAAGAGTTTTATAATTTAATATACAATGTCGTGATTTTTTTGGAATGAAAACGATTGTTTGAGCGTTAGCGAGTTTCGTTTTTGTTTCAAAAAAATGCTTAGACAAGCCAGGGTTGCAAGGGAAATGGCGATTGATTTCCCTTGCTTTATAAAAAAAATATGGTATAATTATATGAAAAAGATTGAAAGAGAAGGTGGTTTTGATGAAAAAAATTTTTAATAAAAAGATTGGTGTTTTGATTTTTTCTTTGGTATGTGCGGGATTGGCAAATGCTGTACCTGTGAGAAGTGAGAATGAAGCTTTGAGACTTGTGCAAAATTCAATAGCTAAGCATAAATTTGGTGGTAGTCAAGGGACAAAATGCATGAGATTTTATGTTGATGAAACTGATGAGGAATTTGAAATTGATGTGCGAAGCAATAATATGAAATGCGGTGGAGATCCAAATGTTGAGCCACGTTTGTTCAGTTATACTGTAAATAAGAGAACTGGTAAACTTGCAACAGATAACATTAGTTATGCTAACGGTTTAGGGTTGGAATGGGACGGAAGCTATAATCCGATAGATTAATTGTAATCGTATAAAAAAAAGAGTTGCCTAAATTGTTGACTAGACAACTCTAATTTTTTTTGCTAATTTTATATTTTAATTCTTTTAGTGATATTGAGTTTACTTTTAGTAAATCTTTATAAACGTTATTTAGGTGCTTAATTGCAGTTTTGTCTGTTGTTTTTATGCAAGTTTCGTGATTTAGCATAAACCCTGTGTCGGTAAAGTTTAAGGAGCCTAAAAATGCAATTTTATTGTCAATTATGTAGATTTTGCTGTGAAGATCGTAGTTCTTGCTTAAAATATGAATATTAAAATTATCACGCAATGAATAGTAAAATTCGTTGTTTTTTATTACTGTTCTTAGAAAAAATGTAAAAATTCCTAGAAAAATTGTTAAAACTAAAAGATTGTTTTTTGTAATTGGAAATACAGACTTTGTAAAGGAAATATCAAAAAGAAATAGTGTAAAAATTTCTAGTGCTGCAATTGACAAAATTAAATAGAGTGCTGTTAGTATAATTTTTCCAAAGAGAAGAATGAATTTTCCAAAACCTAGTATTGAATGATATTTAAATAAGTTTTTTCGTAAAAAAGGATAAATTTTTTCATTATCTTTTGAAACGATATTTACCTGTACGTCTTTATTTAATGAACTAAAAATATCTTCAGTTATCATATCCCCACTTAAAAAGGGAGAGATTACCGTGATTGATTTCTTGGCTTTTTGGATTGCATTTCGTACACTAATGCCAGCTTTTTTTCCAACATAGATATCACAGGAAATCCCTTCTAAGAAAGGTTGCTCAACTTTTGGAATATTTCTTGTTCTTGTAGTTTTTTTTGTTGTGTAGTTAGTTCGTTTTGTTGTCTTTTTTTTCATCATTTTCTTTTATATCAGGACTTTTTAAAAAGTCAGAAATCTCCTTCATTGTTCGATTATCTTTCAAAATACTCGTGTGAGTAGTGTTATTAATAATTTTAAAATTATCAGATTCCATTTTTGCAGTTTCCAAAGGCACCATCCCATCGTCTTTTCCACGAATAATCATAGAATACAGCGGATTATTTGTCTTATTTCCAATCAGAATCATATAATCGTAATTAGGCTCGCCAAGCTGATTTACAAAACTATCCTTTTTTGTACTAAATTGTGGGACGACTTTTCCAAGCATAAATGGAAGTTTGTCTACAAATGGAACATCTGCGAGATGGCTTCCGTGGGATGGTGGTGAAATAAATACAACTTTTCCTAAATTTTCAAGAGGATTTTCCTTTAAATAATATCGTAAAATCCCAGTTCCCATCGAGTGTGCAACAAAATTAATCTTTATATTTTTTTGTGTATTTTCATCATTTTTTTTATCTTTTCGTTTACCATTTTCGTCAATTTCATAATACTGATTTTCTATTTTTCTATGTAGATTTTCTGCATAAATTTGCCCATTAATATCCTCAATATTTGGCTTTATATAACGTTCAACAATCTCTTCAGCAGTGTCCTTGGTAGTAGGATACTGAATATTGATAATTCTGTAATCATTCTTAAATTTTTGTGCGATATTTTCCATATCCGAACTTTTCCCGTAAATACCGTGAAGAAGTACCATAAAATCCTGATTTTTTCGAGATTTGTCATCTTTTTCATAGTAAGTCTTGATTTTGTACTCATGGTAAAGAATTCCAGCAACAACATTTTGAGTTGCAACTGCTCCAGCTATTGTAATTATTGAGCCGATTAATATATTTTTTGCTATTTTATTCATTTTATTTCCTTTTTTAAATATTGTTTTTTAAATTATACTTTTTGAATTTATCATCTAATCCTTTTGAACACATCAATTTTTTTATGTTGTCATGAATTTTAAAATCAAGTATATTTAAATCATTCGTATCGAATTCTACATAAATATCTCCTAATGTCTGAAATAAAAATCTTGCTGGAAGGTTTGGAAATAAAATTCCAGTCTCAAATTCATTTATAGGGATATTTGAATCAAAATCACTGTATATTTCTTCCATTATTTGCATATTTTCTGAAAATCCTATTTCTATACTGTACGCTGTTATGTTTGTTATATAGACCTTAGCAATATCAAACCAGACTATATCCATAACTCCTATATATTTATAAATTTGATTTTTGGCTTCTTCGGAAAGTTGATTTAATATGTTAGGAGTTATTTGCAGTCCAGCATATTTCACATAAAACTGTAATTCCTTATTTGAAATAAAAGGTATATTACAATATGATTCCATTATCTCCAGTTCACATTCATATTGAACAGTATTCAATTTAACTTTTACTTTCATCTTTCTCTCCTCTTTGTAATTTATAAAATTCAAAAATTCCCATTTCTCCAAGTTTTGCTACATATTCATCAATTTCTTCGATATATTCGGAAATTTTTTGTCCCTGTCCGCCAGTTGCAATAACATAAGCGTTTGGAAAGGAATTTTTGTATTGTAAAATTAATTCCTTTATTGCACCAACATTTCCATAAAAGATACCGGCATTTATTTGTGAAATTGTATTTATTCCCAAAACTGTTTCAGGATTGGTAAATTCAATTTTTGGCAAAGCGGCGGTATTGCTAAACAAGGCATTTATTGAAAGTGTGATTCCAGGAAGAATGCAGCCACCCATATAAGTGGAATCTTTTATCATGTCAAAAGTTGTGGCTGTACCAAAATCAATTATTAAAAGTTCCTTTTCTGGATACAGTTTTTTTGTGGCCAAAATGTCTACAATCCTGTCTGCACCGAGACCACGCTCCATATTTGGCAAAATTTTTATTTCATTTTCTACATTGTCAAGTGTTACAAACATTGGATTGATGTTAAAATATTTTTTTCCAAGCCTTGTAAAATTTTCGTTAATATTTGGAACAACTGATGAAACAACAATATTTTTAATATTTGAAATTTCTAAATTGCTGTTTTTTGCAAACTCCTTTAACATTACAAAAAGAGTATCTTCGGTAAATTCCAGATGTGTCGGTATTCTGAAAGTTGCTAGAATATCACCATTTTCATTATAAAAAATCGGTATAATATGTGTATTTCCAATATCAAATCCTAAAATCATTATTTTTCCTTTCTGTTAGTGATACTAATCCCCTTTTAAATAGCGGATTTATTATAAACTTATCTAATAAAGGATATAAACCCAATATTTTCAAATAATTTAAGATGTAATTTTTATTTTTTAAACAGGATTTAGTATAAATTAATCCGTCGGAGCATTTTTCTGTGCTGACAAAACTGTTTGAGCATAGCGAGTTTTTTGTCAGTGCAGGAAAATGTCGTAGACTAGCCATAGGTTGTAGGATTTGCGGCAATGAGCAATCCTACGAAAATAAAATAGAAAAAAATTGAATGATTATGAATGAACTATTCAAAAATCCTATTATAAAAATTTATTCTCATTTTTAAACGGAGTTTTAGTATGAGTTTATTAAAAGATTAAACTCAAAATCTTGTCTAACTTTAAATATATAAAGATATTTTTTTATTTTACAAACAGCTTAATATAAGCAACAATTGATAAAATAACGCCTATAATCGCTTCTCCGCTCATTAATCCATTAGAAATTAAAAGCAGATTTGAGTGAGATTTTTGTGAAATTCTGTTTCCAAAAAAACTTGCAAGTCCGCCTGAAAATACAGTTGAAGTTAAATAAAACGGTACATAGATTCCAATTCCAAAAGTTAAAACTGGTAAATTTAATAGGCTTAAAAGCAGTCCTGTTACAAGTCCAATAAAGAAAATATTCAAAAACGGAATTCCGTTTATTACTGTTGCCACAATTGAGGCTTGTAATGCTATCAAATCGGTATTTTCTACTGGACCGATAGTTTTATAGACTCTGAAAAATACAAAAAATAAGAATGTTATTACAAAAGAACTTGCGATTGAGCCGATTAATTCACCAAAAAGCTGTTCTGATGGATTTACTTTCATTTTATATCCTGATTTAAAATCGTTTAGAATATCGCCAGAAAGTCCGCATGCTACTGCTATAATGCAAGCCAGTAAAAATAACGTCAGAGTGTTTAAGTTTGTAGAAAATTTTATTCCGCCAATGTTTAATCCATTTAACATTTTATTTAAAAATGAAATTACTAGAATTGTGATTATGGCGTAAATTTCCATTGGATTAACTCCAGTCTTTCCAGTCGAATAACCTGCAATTATTGTGCATAAAATCGAGATTAGGACTAAAACTAACGCAAGAAATATAGGAAGTTTATAAATAAAAATTATTACAATTATCGAAACGGCTGATAAAATAAATAATTTGGTAATGATACTTCTATTTTCAGAATTATTCTTTGATTTATTTGAAAAAATAATTTTCAAAATTACAGCAATTCCAATTCCAATCATAAATCCCATTCCAAAACTATTTTTCATAATGGGAAAATCAGCAATTTTAAACATTTTTGCAAGCGGTTCCCCAACAAAAATAACAGCAGCGCCACCTAAAAACCAGACAAATGTATTTAAAAATCCAAGCACATACCCGATTCCGACTAAAAGAGGCGAAACATAAAAGCTGAAAGGCACATTTTTTAGTGAAACTAATGCTGGAATAATAGGAGCTTTTCCTTTTGAAAAATTAAAATCACGCAAGAGAGCAACAATAGAGCTAAATAATGTCCCAAAACCGACATAACGGATACTTCCTGTATTTTTTCCAGAATTTACAAGGTTATATGCCGCTTCTCCGATTGGAAATTCCAATTTTTCCTCTTCAATCAGCTTTGTACGAAAAATATACGATAAAAATGCTCCAGCAATACTTCCAATCAAAATAGTCAAAAATAACAGCTGCTGATTAATATCCGTAAGCTTTCCGCCTAAAATAAGATAAGCAGGCATTGTGAAAGCGACTCCGCCAGCCACCATTGATCCAGCACTCATAATTGTATGTGTAATTGTAATCTCTTTATTATTAGCCTTTTTAAAGAAATTTAGAGTCATCATAGATAAAAGTGTAACCATTATTGTAGGCCATGGTAATGCTCCAAATTTCAGCACGATGTAAAAGGAACTTGCAGATACTAGGACTGCTCCGATAATTCCTGTAAAAATTGCTGAAAATGTTATATTTATTTCATTATTTTTAGTTCTAGTTCTTGTTTTTTTTGTTTTTGCCATTAAGTTTCCTCCTGTAGTATTTGTTAAAATTTTACTTCATTTTTGGGTTATTTGTCAATTAAATTTTAGAAATAGCGATAGACTGAAAAAAGTAGTATAATAAAATAAAAAATAGAGAAATTGTTCAAAATTTTTAACGAATATTTCTTTTTAAATTTTTATTTAAAGGAAAATATAATAAATTTTTGAATTTGTTATTAAAATATATGGTAAATTATGCTATAATGTGAAAATATAGAGATAAATAAAAAAATAGAATAAAAAATAATTTTTAGGAAAAGGAGAATTAATAAATGTTATTAGAATTAAGAGAACTTCAAAAAAATACGAAGGAGTATCTAGGTAAAGAAATTGAAATTAATGGATGGGTAAAAAAAATTAGAAGCCAAAAGAACTTCGGATTTATCGAACTGAATGATGGAACTTTCTTTACTGGAATACAAGTTGTATTTGATGAAGAATTGGAAAATTTTGAGGAAATTTCTAAACTTACAATTTCTACTTCTGTTAAAGTTACAGGAATTGTAGTTGAATCATTAGGAAAGGGACAAGCTTACGAAATTAAAGCAACAAAAATTTCTGTTTACCAAAAAGCTGATTCAAATTATCCATTGCAAAATAAAAGACATAGTTTTGAATTTTTGAGAACAATTGCACATTTACGTCCTAGAACTAATGCTTTTTTTGCAACATTCAGAGTGCGTTCAATTTTATCTTATGCAATTCATAAATTTTTTCAGGAAAAAAACTTCGTGTACGTTCAAACGCCTATAATTACTGGAAGTGATGCTGAAGGTGCTGGAGAAATGTTTAGACTTACAACACTTGATATAAACAATGTTCCGAAAACTGAAAATGGAAGTATTGACTTTAAGCAGGATTTCTTCGGAAAAGAGGCAAATCTTACAGTAAGTGGACAGTTAAATGTTGAAACATTTGCAACAGCGTTTAAAAATACATATACTTTCGGACCTACATTTAGAGCTGAAAAATCTAATACTCCAAAACATGCTGCAGAATTTTGGATGATGGAGCCTGAAATTGCATTTGCAGATTTGGATGTAAATATGGATATTATTGAAGAAATGATAAAATATATTGTAAACTATGTAAGAGAAAATGCTAAGGAAGAAATGGAATTCTTCAACCAATTTGTAGACAAGGACTTATTTAATAGGCTTGATACTTTAGTAAACAATGAATTTGGGAGAATTACTTATACAGAAGCAATTGAAATTTTGAAAAATTCAAAACAGAAATTTGAGTATGAAGTAGAATGGGGAATTGACCTGCAAACTGAACATGAAAGATACTTGGCAGAAAAACACTTTAAAAAACCTGTATTTGTAACTGATTATCCAAAAGATATAAAAGCGTTTTATATGAAGTTAAATGAAGATGGGAAAACTGTAAGAGCAGTTGATTTATTGGCACCAGGAATTGGAGAAATTGTAGGTGGAAGCCAAAGAGAAGATGATTATGATGTTCTTTTAGGAAAAATTCATGAAATGGGATTAAAAGAAGAAGATTACTGGTGGTACTTAGACCTTAGAAAATATGGAAGTGTGCCACATTCAGGATTTGGACTTGGGTTTGACAGAATGCTTATGTACATTACTGGAATGACTAATATAAGAGATGTAATTCCATTTCCAAGAACAACTAAAAATTTGGAATTCTAATTTAATCTTCGATTCCTCAAATTCAGCTTGACAAATATTAAAATTATATTCAAAGAAAAGTCCAATATAAGAGGCATGTCTTTTGTATATAATTTAAGTGAAAATACTTGAAATTCTGAAATTAAAATTTTTGAATAAATAAATTTTACTTGATTTTAGATGTTATATAATATTAAAATTATACAGTCAGGAGGGAAAATGGAGAAACTAAGACGAATAATGATGGGAATATTAATCCTTTCTTTTGCAACTATAGTAAAGGCAAACTACTATATTGCAGAAAAAATAGGAACCAATAATGGTGGAGATGCAACAACTATTGAAGAAGAAAGAACGCCAGTAGTTCCACCAACAACCGAAGCTGATGACAATACAAAAAAAGCACTTGAACAAGGAAATGAAAAAGACAAGCCTAAAGAGGAAAAAAATACAGTTGACACAGGAACTATGCCCGCAACACAGACTGAAGACATATCAACTGAGGCAAAATACAATTCCTATGCAAATTATGAAAATGCTACACTTGCTAAAAAAAGTTCATCAGCTACATTCAGAATGGCACAGCTTTACTTTCGTGACGGACTTTACGAAAAAGCAGTAAATTTGGCATTAAAGGATGAAGCACCTGATATTCCTGTAATGTATGTAATTGCTATTGGTTCACGACTAATGGGAGATAATGACAAGTCAATTGATTACTATACTAGAATATTATCGCAGGATGAAAATCAGGCGGAAGCAAAATTGGGAATAGGCATTGCCTATAAATCAAAAGGGGATTTTTCAAAAGCGTTAGGATATTTGAAAGACTATAATTCAAAACATTCTGATGATGAAGTAAAAAAAGAAATCGCAGTATTAAATGAAATATTAGCCGGTTCAAGATAAAAATTAGGGGGGATTATTGTGGAATGGCTTAGATTAAAGGAATATGGGATGAAAAATGCTCATATAAAAAAACTTATGTTAATTTTTCAAGATTTTGAAGAATTATTTTATGAAGAAAATTTTAAATTGTTTAACGATGAGCTGAAAAATCAATTGGAAGAAGCAATGAAAATTGATTTGAAGGCAAGACTGGAACTTTACGAACGAAACAGAGTAAGAATAATAAGTGCAAATGATAAGGAATATCCGAAAAAACTAAAGGAAATAAAAGATTTTCCAGTTTTTTTATATTTGAAAGGAAAAAAATTAAAAGATTACGACAAAATAAAAATGGATAAAGATAAAATTTCAGTAGACAATAGACGAAATATCGCAGTTGTAGGCACGAGAAGAGCAACAAAATTTGGAAAAACTGCCTGCGAGAAAATAGTAAATGAGCTAGTAAACTATGATGTAACTCTAATCAGCGGACTGGCAGACGGAATTGACACAATCGCCTTAAAAACTGCACTTGATAAGGAAATTGAAGTTGTCGCAGTAGTAGGAACAGGACTGGATGTTGTATATCCTTATGAAAATCGTAATCTATGGGAAAGAATATCAGAAACAGGTACAATCATAAGCGAATATCCGCTAGGAACACAGCCTACAAGGTGGACTTTTCCTAGAAGAAACCGAATTATAGCAGGAATGTCAGATGGAGTCCTAGTAGCCGAAAGTTTCAAAAAAGGTGGTGCATTAATTACAGCAGAATTAGGATTTAGTATGAATCGTGAAATTTTTGCTGTACCAGGATTCATTAACTATCCTTCATTTGAAGGTTGTAATAATCTAATAAAAAACAACAAAGCAAAATTAGTAACAAGTGCAGATGACATTGCTGAAGAATTCCTATGGGATATTCGTAAAGAAAAAAGTAAATTACAAAAATTAACAGAAGAAGAACAAATTGTATTCGAAACAATAATGGAAGAAGTAAGTTTTGAGCAAATACTGCAAAGCGTAAAAGAAAAAATCGAAAAAAATAAATTGTTTTCAATAATTATGAGCCTAAAAATTAGAGGATTAATTACAGAAACAAACGGGGCAAAGTACATAAGGATAGTGTAATTAAAGTAAGAGAACAGTACTACACCCTTGCATCTTGCGATTGTCTAAGTATTTTTAATTCAGTAATACCAATTGTAATAAAAATAATAAGCAAAATTTCGTTAGAAGAAAAATAGCTGTTTGAGCTTTTGGAATAGATTTTAAATTAAATAAAATTGTTCAATTAAGAATAATTTATATTCAAAAGCGAGTTCTATTTTTCTTTTATAAGAAAGTTTTGCGTAGAGCGTGGGTGCAGGGAGAGGGCGTTTGTTCTCCCTGCTTAAAAACTAATATGAATAAAGTAAGAAAAGTAATTATTAATCAAAATAATTTAAAAATAAAAATATATTAAATAGATAAAGAAATAAGGAGAAAATAAAGTTGGCTAGAAAGTTAGTTATTGTTGAGTCACCGTCGAAGGCAAAAACTATCGAAAAGATACTTGGTAGGAATTATGAAGTTGTTGCATCTTACGGACATGTGATTGATTTACCAAAAACGAAAATTGGAATAGATGTGGAAAATAATTTTGAGCCTCAATATAAGGTTATAAAAGGGAAAGGTGAGGTTTTAAAGAAATTAAAGGAAAAAGCGAAAAGTGCAAACGCTGTTTACCTGGCATCAGATCAGGATAGGGAAGGGGAAGCGATTGCTTGGCATATTTCTAATTATATTAAGCAGCCTGACAAGGTAAAAAGGATAGAATTTAACGAGATAACAAAGACGGCTGTAAATAATGCGATTAAAAATCCAAGAGATATTAATGATAACCTTGTGAATGCACAGCAGGCTAGAAGACTATTGGATAGAATTGTGGGATATAAGATAAGTCCGCTTTTATGGAAAATAATTAATCGTAACGCCAGTGCTGGTCGTGTACAGTCAGTTGCATTAAAGCTGATTTGTGACCTGGAAGATGAGATAAATGCGTTTGTACCCCAAAAATATTGGGAAGTAAGTGCATTAATTGAAAAAGATATTAATCTTAATTTAGTAAAAATTGCAGATGAAAAAGTGGATAAAATCTTTGATGAAAAAGTTGTAAAAAAACTGAAAAAAGATTTGAAAAATGAAGCATTGACGCTTGAAAAAATAGAAGTTAAGAAAAAATCACAAAGACCGCCACTTGTATTTAAGACAAGTACACTGCAGCAGCTTGCTTCATCATATCTTGGTTACGGTGCAAGCAAAACGATGAGAATTGCACAGCAGCTTTATGAAGGACTTGCAATTAATGGCGAAAATAAAGGGCTAATAACATATATGAGAACAGATTCTACAAGAATTTCTGTTGATGCCCTAAATATGGCAAAAGATTATATTACAAAAAATTATGGTGAAAAATACGTTGGAAAATATATTGTAAAAAATTCAAAATCAAATGTTCAGGATGCCCACGAGGGAATCCGTCCATCTGATATTAACTTAGTCCCAGATAATATAAAAGCTTATTTGACTAATGATCAGTACAGATTGTATAAATTGATTTGGGATAGATTTCTAGTTTCACAGTTTGCAGCTATGCAGTATGAGCAGATGCAAATTAACGCTGTGAATGGAGATTACAATTTTCGTGGGACTATTAATAAAGTAACTTTTGATGGATATTACA
Source organism: Leptotrichia hongkongensis (assembly GCF_041538065.1). Lineage (NCBI taxonomy): Bacteria > Fusobacteriati > Fusobacteriota > Fusobacteriia > Fusobacteriales > Leptotrichiaceae > Leptotrichia > Leptotrichia hongkongensis. The sequence continues at coordinate 141,565 of NZ_JBGORW010000003.1, forward strand.
AGATTTTTAAAGACGAGGATGAAATTAAGACTGGAGATTTTCCAGAATTAAAGGAAGGCAGTATTCATCCAATAGACAAATTAAATGTGGAAGAAGGAATAACAAAGCCTCCAACAAGATTTTCCGAAGCGACGCTTGTAAAAAAACTGGAATCAGAGGGAATTGGACGTCCATCAACTTATGCTTCAATTGTCGAAACGCTTAAATCAAGGGAATATGTTGAACTTATTGAAAAGCGTTTTCATCCAACATATTTGGGATACGAGGTAAAGGATGAACTTGTCAAGAACTTTAAGGATGTTATGAATGTGAAATTTACGGCGAATATGGAAAAGGAACTGGATAAGGTTGAAGAAGGGAGAGTTGAATGGATACAACTTTTGAGAACTTTTTATGATTCGCTTGAAAAGGATATTGACAAGTTTGAGAAAGAAATTGATAAAATAAAAAATCGTAGAATTGTATCGGATGTGCTGGATTCAGAGGGAAATCCAATGATTTTAAAAACGGGGCTTTATGGAAAATATTTGATTAGTGAAACAAATGAAAATGAAAAAATTTCGTTAAAAGGAATTGCAATATCGCCAGAAGCTCTTAAAAAAGGAGAAGTTTTTGTAAAAGAGGAAGTAGAGAAACTTCAAAACAATAAAAAAGGAATTTTGACTGATTATTTTGATGAAGATGGAAACAGATATGTGCTTAAAGTTGGACGTTTTGGAGAATATCTTGAAAGTGAAAATTATGAAAAAGATGAAAAAAGAATGTCGTTGCCAGCTGAATTGAAGCAAAAATATAAAAAAGGTGCTGTAATAGAGCTGGATGGAGTATTGCAAATAAACGATGAAATGAAACGGTTGCAGGAAATTGACAGAAAAATAATAGAAGAAGCAGGAACATGTGAATTTTGCGGAAAACCGTATGAAATAAAAACTGGAAGATTTGGAAAATTTTTGGCTTGCACAGGATACCCGGAATGTAAGACTATAAAAAATATAAAAACTGGGAAAGTTACAAGAGTGACTGAAAAAGCAGAAAAAGCCAAGAAAACTACAAAAAAGGCAACTAAAAAAACAACTAAAAAAACAACAGCTAAAGCAAAATCTACATCTACAAAGGCTAAAAAGACAGCAGCAACTAGAAAATCTACAGCAAAAAAGTCTAAATAGCTAGAAAAAATAATTAATTTATTAAAATTAAAGTATAAAATTATTTTGTTTTTTATTATCGGACTAAAAAAATGAATAATATAGAGTGTTATAGATTTTAAATACGATTTTAGATAATTTTTAAATAAAAAATAGAATTAATCTGTATTGCTGTGAATGATTGTGTTATAATAAATGGAGAAGTTTTAATGAATAATAGTGACAAAGGTATTGAGAAAGAAAAGGTAACTGAAAATAAGGACAATATAAAAAATGAAAATCTTGTGATGTATGTAGACAAATTTTTGTATTATGAAGAGGTTATTCTTGGAAAGAGTTTTAATACGATTAGAAGTTATCGGCGGGATTTACTGCAGTTTATGGAATATCTGGATGAATATGAGGAAATTCATAATTTTGAAGAAATTGAAATGATGACATTCAGATCCTTTATTGCATATTTAAATTCTCCTCAGAAGCTGGCTAAAGAGGAAGAGAAGGAAAAAAAGCATTCTCAGAAAAATACTGCAAATACAGAAATTGATGATACAGAATCAGAGATTGATAAGATAAAAAGTATTGAAGATATGGAAGAATTAAATACAAAAATGAGTGTCAAGCCAGTGTCTAAAAGAACTATAAATAGGAAGATTTCAGCACTTAGGACATTTTTTAAATATCTTCAGGAAATAAAAGTGATTGAAACGAATAAGGCGGCTTATATTAATGTTCCAAAATTCGAGAAGGAATTGCCAAATGTATTGAATAGAGATGACTTAAACAGGTTGAGAAATGTTATAAATACCGAAAAAATTACTGGGATTCGGGATAGATTAATTATTGAACTTCTTTATTCTAGCGGGCTTCGTTCGATAGAACTTATTAATTTGAGTGAATTTATGATTGATATTGAAGAGCGGGAAATTAGGGTTATTGGAAAAGGGGATAAGGAACGGATAACTTTTTTTAGTGAAAATGCTAAGAAATGGCTGATAAAGTATATTGAGGAAAAGAAAAAGCAATATGAAAACTACACTAGGGAAGTATTGATTGTAAACAGTAAAGGGAAAAAATTGACAACACGTTCATTAAGAAGGCTTATTTCGGCACACGCACATGAAGCTGGGATACAGAAGGAAATAACACCGCATGTATTTAGGCATTCATTTGCAACAGAACTTTTAAATAACGGAGTGGATATCCGATATTTACAGGAATTGCTTGGGCATAGTAGTATTGCTACAACACAGGTTTACACACACGTGAGCAAGGCTTTCTTGCGAGATATTTATATGAGTACTCATCCATTAGCTAAGGAATAATGGATTGGATTCAATTTTAATGTAAAAGGAATGAGAAAATAGGAGGAAATTTTGATTAAAAAAAAATGTAGCGGTTGCGGAATTGAACTGCAGTTTGAAGATAAAAATAAGGAAGGATATGTTCCTGAAGAGAAGTTTATAACAGAGGATAATTTACTTTGTCAGAGATGTTTTAAAATTAAAAATTATGGGGAAAACCTTGTAAATAATTTTAGTAGGGAAGATTATCTGAAAGAAGTAAATGAATGTGTAAAAAAATCTGATATAATACTTCCAATTTTTGATATTATTGACTTTGAAGGTTCATTTACTGAGGAAATCTTGGATTATCTAAGAGATTACAGATCTATAATTTTAATTAATAAAATAGATTTACTGCCTGACTTTATACATCCAACTGAAATTTCCAACTGGGTAAAGGATAGGCTTGCCGAAGAAGATATTGTACCCGATGATATCGCTTTTATCAGCGCAAAAAATAAATACGGAGTAAATGGAATAATCAGAAAAATTAAAAATATTTTTCATAACAAAAAAGTAAAGGCAACTGTACTTGGAGTTTCAAATGTTGGAAAATCATCAGTTATAAATTTACTTCTTGGGAACAATAAAATAACAACTTCTAAATATTCTGGAACTACTTTAAAATCAATTAATAATAAAATTCCAAATAGTGAAATTACGATAATTGACACACCTGGACTTATTCCAGATGGGAGAATTTCTGATTTAATCAGTGTAGAAAATGGATTAAAGTTAGTGCCAGCTGGAGAAATTTCACGAAAAACTTTTAAACTTGAAGAAAATCAAGTATTTATGTTTGATGTTTTCTGTAGATTTAAAATACTTGGAAATGAACTTCTAGAAAGTGGGAGCAAGCCTATATTTTCTGCTTATGCTTCAAAAAGCGTGAAGTTTCACGTGGCTCGTGAGGAAAGAGTGCAAGACTTGCTAAATGGAAATTACTTTGAAATTTTACAGGGAAGTGAGAAAGAAAAGTATTTTCAAAATGAATTTGTAACTCATGAAGTGGAAATTGAGCAAAACGAGGAACTGGTAATAGCAGGATTAGGCTGGATAAATGTCAAAAGAGGACCGCTAAAGGTACAGCTTGAAGTTCCAAAAAATGTGAAAGTGATTGTTAGACCGTCAATTTTTAAAAATAGAAAATAAATTTAAGAAATTATAAAACTCAGATTTATTGAAGATTTGATTTTTTTAAAAGAATAGAAATTTGAAATATAATAAAGAATTTGAAGGAAGGAGAGCATGATTTTTACATTTAAAAAATATAAATTAAAAAATTCGTAAATTTCATGCAGAGAAATGGCTTTTTATAATAATAATTATTATGAGAATAATAGAACAAGAGCAAATAGAAAAATTATTCTTCGTGGTATAACTTTTCTTTTGGTAGTATTTATTGCGATATTTAATGTTGTGATTTTGTTTTCAAGAAAAGTAGACAAACTTATAACTGCTGATATTCAAGTGGAGACAGTAAAATTACAAAATGCAATCAAAAAGTTTAATGAAGTTACAGGATCAAATCCTAAATTAGCAGGTCTTGAGGATAGTTTACAAAATGTAAAAAGTTCAGATGGAAAATATAATTTTGAAACTTTTTATGGAAGGGATAAAATTTATGAAATTCCTGAAAGCATAAAGGATTCAAGAGAAAGAAGCAATAGAATTGTAACAAAAAAAGATAAAAAAGGTGGATGGGTTTACGATCAATTAAAAGGAACAATTTCACCAAATATTTAATAATACAAAATGAAAATGGGGGAGTTGAAAGAAACTTAGTTAGAAAGAAGATTAGGAAAAAATGAAATTTTCAAGTTTAGGAAGTGGAAGTAGCGGAAACTCCAGCTATATTGAAATGGGAAACAAGAAATTTCTTATAGATGCAGGATTTAGTGGAAAAAAAATTGTAGAAAAATTGAACAATATTGAAAAAAGGATTGAGGATGTAATGGGGATATTTGTGACACATGAGCATTCTGACCATATTCAAGGGCTTGGAGTTATATCAAGAAAATACGATATTCCAATTTATCTTCATGAAGTGACTTATAATGTAATTAAGGACAGAATTGGAAAAATTGAGAAAAAAAATTTAAATTTTATAAGAGATGAAAAAATTGTTATTGACAATTGCGTGATAAATAACTTTGAAGTAATGCACGATGCTGAAAAGTGCTTGGGATATACATTTGAATACGAAGGGAAAAAATTGTCCTATGCAAGTGATGTTGGCTGTGTAAACAATATTATTAAGGAAAATTTGAAAAATAGTGATGTAATTGTGCTTGAAAGTAATTATGACTATAATATGCTAATGACAGGGCCTTATCATTGGGAACTGAAAAATCGTGTGAAGGGAAGAAATGGACATTTGTCAAATGCAGAAGCATCAAAGCTGATTGGGCAGGTGCTTTGCGAGAAACTGAAAAAGGTTTATTTAATGCATATAAGCAAGGATAATAACACGCCAGAGCTGGCTTATAATTCGCTGTATCAAATTTTGGAGCGAGAAAATAAAAGCCATTTGGAAATTGAAATTATTAACGAAGAGGGAACAGAAATTTATAAAATATAGAATATTAGAATAAAGAATAAGGAAAAAAGTTATGTGGAATGACTTAAAGCTGGAAATCGACATTTGTACTAAATGTATATTAGAAAAAACGAGAATTAATCCAATTGTTGGTGAAGGGAATAAAAAGGCAGAAATTTTATTTGTACTGGATAGCATAAGTGAGGAAGAGGATGTAAAGCAGAAACTTTTGATTGACAGAAATGGAAAATATTTTAAAAAATTTTTGGAGTATTCAAAGCTCGATTTGAAGAAATGTTATTTTACAACTCTCACAAAATGCAGCTCACATGGTAATTTAATCGAGAAAGACAGTATTATAAAGTGTAATGAGTTTCTTGTAGCACAAATTGCCTTAATTAACCCAAGGTACATTGTAACAGTTGGAGAAAGGGCAACTAAATCACTTTTAGAAGATGTAGAAAAAGAGGATATAAAAGATTTAGTGGGTAAAGTGTTTGATTTTTATGGAGAAATTAAGGTTGTACCGATTTACGATATTTCCTATTTGTTTAAAGCGACAGATAAGGAAAAATGGAAATTAATAAAAATTTTGGAAAAATTATAAAATAAGAAAGGAAATAAAATAAGAATGATAGGAATAGGAATTGTAGGATTACCAAACGTAGGAAAATCAACATTATTTAACGCGATAACAAAAACACAGAATGCAGAGGCGGCAAACTATCCATTTGCAACAATTGAGCCAAATGTAGGGCTTGTAAGCGTGCCAGATCCACGTTTAAAAGATTTGGAGAAAGTAGTTAATCCAGAAAGAACGGTTGGAGCGACAGTTGAATTTGTAGATATTGCAGGACTTGTAAAAGGTGCATCAAAAGGGGAAGGACTAGGAAACCAGTTTTTATCAAACATTAGAAACACAGCTGCAATTTGTCAGGTTGTAAGATGTTTTGACGATGACAATATTATTCACGTGGAAGGAAGCGTTGATCCTATAAGAGATATTGAAACGATTAATGCAGAATTGATTTTTGCTGATTTAGACACAGTTGAAAGGGCAATTCAGAAAAATCAGAAGCTGGCTCGTGGAGGAAACGCAGAAGGAAAAGAATTAGTTGCAGTTCTCGAAAGATGTAAAGTTCATCTGGAAGAATTTAAATTATTAAAAACATTGGAATTTACCCAAAGAGAAGAAGAATTAATAAAAGTTTATCAATTTTTGACAATAAAACCAATGATGTTTGCTGCAAATATTTCAGAAGAAGACTTGACGGCTGGAATTGAAAATGATTATGTAAAAAAAGTACGTGAATTTGCAAAGCAGTATGACAGCGAAGTAGTAACCTTTTCAGCAAAAGTAGAAGCAGAATTAATTGAAATAGAAGACGAAGAAGAAAGACAAATGTTCATTGACGAATTAGGAATAAAAGAACCAAGCCTAAACAGACTAATTAGAGCAGGATTCAAATTGTTAGGGTTAATCACATACTTTACAGCTGGAGTAAAGGAAGTAAGAGCATGGACAATAAAACAAGGAACAAACGCTCAAAAATCTGCCAGTGAAATTCATACAGACATTGAAAAAGGATTTATCAGAGCCGAAGTAGTGTCTTTCGACAAATTCATCGAACTAAACGGATGGAACGGTGCAAAAGAAAAAGGTGCAATGAGACTGGAAGGAAAAGAGTACATTGTGCAAGATGGGGATGTAATGTTCTTCAGATTTAATGTTTAAGAAAATATTTATTAACTTTAGAAGCTCTTTTTTAAGTTTGTTGCTTATTAAGGAGCTTTTTTAAATTCTTTAGGAGAAAAAACTATGAAATATAATAAAGTTATGCTAGAAGAAATAGAAAGAGATATATTGAATGCAAAGTATGAGCAAGCAGCAAAAAAATTTAAAAATATTAATAATGAAGAGATACACGATATAATTTGGTTTAATATTGCAGATAGATTGGAGAGTTTGACTGTTTATGGCTTTACACAATATATGTTTAAAAAAACAGAAAATACAATTTGGTTAAGTTTATCAGTAGTTATAATGTCTTTTACATTATGTTGGATGGAGGGTGCTTATGCTGTTGGAATTTTTCATGCTAGAGAATTAGTGTCGCTAGAAAAAAATATTGATAATTTGATATTATTATTAAGTTTTTATGGACTTCCAGAACGTTTAATGAAGGAAGAGGAAGCAGAAAGTATAGCCAAAGAAATATTAAAATTAGATATAAATAATGAAATAGCACTTAACGTATTAAATGAAGTTTCAAAATCTAAATAAGAATACAGAGAATATTAGGTTTTAAGCAACAAATAGAAATTTGATAAGATAATTTTCAAAATAATTTTAAGTTGCATGTTTTATAAATAATAATTATTGAAATTAAATTGAAAATATAGTATAATAAAAAATATATTAATATTTGATTAATAAAATTATTACAAAAATACTTTCTTAAGTATAAAAATTAATAATTATTTCTAATTTTTGCAAGGAGATTTGTTGTTAATAAAGATTTTTTGATAATTTATAGATTTTTTCTTTTTTATAACGTAAAGGGGATCAATTGCCATCCCCTTTACAATCCCCGCTCGTCTAAGTATTTTTTTGAAACAAAAACGAAACTCGCTACGTAAAACTTCGCTCAAACAGTCGTTTTTATTCCAAAAAAATCACGACACTTTAAATTTAATTATAATAAAAAGAGTAATAAGCAAAATTTTGTTAGAAAAAAATAGTTGTTTGAGCTTTTGGATAAAATTATAAATTGGATGTGTTTATTTATATTTAAAATAACTTTTATTCAAAAGCGAATTCTATTTTTTTCTATAAAAAAGTTTTGCGCAAAGCGGGGTAGTTCGTAGAACGTTTCGGCAGTATCTCTAAGTAGCAGTTAGTTAAAGATGTTAAAATAACTGTTATTGCGAAAGAGGGCATGGCGATTGATGCCCTTACGTTAAAAAAATTTTGAAAAATATAAATAAAAAAATAATTATTAGTCAAAATAATCTGAAATTTAAAAATTTTTTATTTTTGTACTTAAGGATTAAACTGTAAAATGATTGTTAAATAAAATTAATAAAAGGAAATAATTGAGGTGGTAAAAATGAGTAAAGATGTAAATGTTGAAAATATGTATGAAGGGAAAAATATTGGAATCATACTGAATAAAACAAAGTTAGAGAATTTTGTGATTCAGGAATTTGTGCTGGATGAAAATATTAATGAACATCAGAAGCTGGAAATTCAATTGGAAATGGATGATGAGCAGAGAAAAAATCTGGAAAGAATGATTGAAAAGGAAGATGTTGGGATTGAAATTGAGCTTGCTAATGTAGATAAGGATATCAAAAGGAAAATTTTTAGTGGAATTGTTGATTATTTTGAGATTTTGGATTATGGGAGTTATGGGTGTAGAATTTTGATGAGAGCGTTTTCTAAGAGTGTGCTTTTTGATAGAAAAAATGAGAAAAAGTATCGGGTTTTTCAGGATAGAAATTTAATGTTTTCAGATATAATTGATGAGATTAATAAGGATTATGCTGATAAAAAGTTGGAAATAAAGTGTTCTGATATTGCGAAAAAGCAGATAGGCAGTTTGATTGTTCAGTTTGATGAAACAGACTGGGAATTTTTGGTAAGACTTGCAAGTCAATTAAAAACGGGGATGTTTGTAATAGAACAGGGAATAATATTGTTTGGAATAGTAGAAATGGGAGAAATTAAGAAGGAAAATAAATATTTTTCAGATTATTCGCTGGTAAGAGATTATAAAAATCTATATTATAAAGTGCAGTCAAATAAAGTAATAAATTTGGGAGATACTGTTTCTATTTCTGAAAACGCTGTAGAAAATGAAGGAAATGATAAAGATTCTAGTGGGAATAGAGGCAATTTTTCTGTATTAAAAACTAGGATATTTTTGAAGGATTTTATTTTAAAAAGTGAATTTTTGGCAACGGATATGAGCAGTTATCATATATTTAGGAAATATAATGAAAAAATAAAAGGATGCAGAATTGAAGCAAATGTTGAACGGGTGTTTGAAGATAGCGGAATTGCGAAAATGGAAGTCAGATTTGCAGAAGGGCTGAAAAAAATTGTTCAGGAAAGAAGCAATGAGGAAAGTAATGACAAAGCGTACGATGATTATGGAATAAAAAGATTTCCATTAAGTTATCAGACTTTTTATTCGCAGACAAATACTGGATTTTTCTGTACTCCTGAAGTAAATGATACTGTGGAAGTTTATTTTCCAAATGAAGACGAGCGATTTGCAAAAGTGTCATGGGCAATAAACAATAAAGGAAATGGAAGGTTTAGCGATTATACCAAAAGAAATTTTCAGGTTAATCAGAGTGATTTTAATTTTAGCTTGAATTTGAACAATTTTGAAGTGAAAACGGCTGAGAAATATAGCGTAGAATCACCAAATATAGTTGAAAATGCAGATAATTTTGTAAATAAGGCTAATCAAAATATGATAGTGGCTTCTAATAATTATTTGGGGATAGAGTCGATTGGGGATGCTGATTTTTATGGCTCTAAGATAAATATTATTGGGAAAGAGAAGGAAATAACGATGGAATCATTAAGTTCAGATGTTAGAATTAAAGGAAAAAAAGTTCACAGTAATTAATAGCAGTTAATAAAAAAATACAGGAGAATAATAAGATTAGTTAAAGTTTACTGTTCTCCTGTATTGAAAAGATTTTAGTATAATTTATTTTTTTCTTTTGTTTCTTATAAATTGTATAAAAGTTATAATTTCCTGTTTTTCTGTATCTGTGTAATTTTGGGAGTTTAAAACATATTCATCTAAATCATCATCTGGAATTAAATCAGTTTGCCGATTTAAGAAATAACTCGTGATTGCTCCCGTAATCATTCCAAAAGTTCCCATTCCAATCAGTATCAGAAAAATAGCAATTATTCTTCCAATAAATGTATGCGGATAGACATCTCCATAACCAACAGTAGTTGCAGTTACAAAAGCCCACCATAGGCTATTAAAATAAGAGAGTTTTTCGACATAGGAAACTATTAGGGCAGATACTATGATTCCAAGTACAGCAAATATTAACAAATAAATAAGTCCATTTGCTCTCAAGATTTTTTTTATTTTTTTGTAGAATTTTTTTACAGACAAATAAGCTTTTGTCAGCTTTAAATGCTTAAAAACTCTTGCTAAACGTCTAATCTTAAAAATTCTGAATAGCCTAAAAATAGAATAATACGGAATAATTGAGATTAAATCAGGAATGTTGCTTTCAATAAAATCTAATTTATTGTCTGAATTTGTAAAACGTATAAAATAATCCACTGCAAAAATTAAATAAATTGATACATCAATAAATTCCAGGATTGGATTATTAAAAATGCTAATATCGCCATGTAAATCTAAAAGTGTAGTGACAAAGCTGTATAATGCCAAGAAAATAAAAATAACCTGATAACTTATACGAAATCTTTTGTTTTTATGTAATTTTTCAATTTTCTTTTTCATAAAAACTCCTGTTTTATTTAATAACTTTTCTGTATGTTACTAATAACGGATTCCAAACACTTGCATTTGTTGGGGAATATGCAAAGTCAATCTCTATGAATTTTTCAATAGGTGTTTCAAGAGCAATAACAATAGCCATTTGATCTACAAATTGTGCTACTGCTTCTTTTCCTACCATTGCTCCACCAAGAACAATTTTTCTATCTTTATCGTAAATAATTTCAGCACTTGCAGGAACAGAATCTTCAAAGCCAGAATTTTTATACATTGCTTTCATTGAAACTACATCAGCATTGTATCCTAATTGTAGAGCTTCTTTTAGAGAAAGTCCAGTTTGTGCTAATTTTACATCATAAAATGAAGTTGCAAAAGAACGGATTAACCCTTTCCAGCTCACATCTTTTCCAGATAAGTGTTTTGCAAGGAACATTCCATGCTTGTTTGCTACATCTCCAAATGGAGCATATAGATTTCTGTCAGTTTTGTAATATTTGTTAAAAACGCAATCTCCAACGGCATACACATCTTTAATATTTGTCTCAAATTTATCATTTACAACAATTTTCCCAGAATCAGTTTTTAATTCTTTTGGCAAGAAATCAATGTTTGGAGTAATTCCAATACTAAATAGTGCAATATCAAAGTCTACAGTTTCCCCATTATCCAATTTTACTGATTTTGCTATATTATTTTCAGAAATTATTTCTGAAACACCAGAGTTTAATTTTAATTCAACATCATTATTTTCTATTTCTTTATAAATTCTTTTTTTCAAGTTTTCAGAAACATTTGGAAAAATTTGATCAGCCTTTTCAATAAGTGTAACGTTTAATCCATTTTTTCTGAATGATTCAGCCATTTCAAGCCCAATGAAACCAGCTCCTACGACAACTGCATTTTTTAATTTTGATTTATTTTCGTTAAGATAATCTTTTATTTTAAAGGCATGTTCTGCGTGAGATAGAGTAAATACATTTTCCAGATCCTTTGAATATCCAGTAATATTTGGCACAAATGATTTTGCCCCAACGGCAATTACTAGTTTGTCGTAAAAGATTATTCCATTAATTTCATCTCCTTTTACTGTTATAGTTTTATTTTGAAAATTTATTTCTGTAACTTCGTGATGAATTTTTACTTCAATTCCACGATTTATAAAATCTTCAGGTGTTCCGTGAAGAACATTACTTTTTTTCAATTCATCAGCGATAAAATAGGGTGTTGGACATCCAGCCCAAGCCACATAAGAGGATTTTTCAAATAAAATAACCTCATCTTCAGGATTTGCTTTTTTATATTGAGTCGAAAACATCATTCCAGCTGCTCCGCCTCCAATTACAACTATTTTCATAATATTTTTTGTATGATAATTTAAGAATCATACACTCCTTTCATTTTATTATTTTTATTTTTGATTCATTTTGTTAAATAAATATCTAAGTCTGCTTGCTACCATGTTTATACCGACTTTGTTGTCTTTTCCACGTGGAATTATAACATCAGCATATCTTTTGGAAGGTTCAACAAACTCCAAGTGCATAGGCTTTACAGTATCAATATATTGATTTTTTATACTTTCAAAACTTCTTGCCCGCTCGTTTAAATCCCGCTCAATTCTTCTAAGCAGCCTTTCATCATCATCAGTGTCAACAAAAATTTTTGTATCAAAAAGACTTCTGATTTTTTCCATTGCAAGTACTAAAATACCTTCAACGATGATTATATTTGCAGGCTCAATATGCTGAGTTTCATTAACTCTGTTGTGAACCTGAAAATCATAAATAGGCTTTTCAATAGATTTTCCATCTTTTAATGCCAGTATATGCTTTTCCAGCAAGTTAAAATCAATTGCATCAGGATGATCATAATTTAACTTAGCCCTCTCTTCATAAGTTAGATGATCATTTCTCTTATAATAAGAATCCTGCTCCAGCAAAATCGAATGAATTCCCGTTCTTTCTAAATTTTTGATAATAGCTTGAGTTACACTAGTCTTACCAGAACCAGTACCTCCAGCAATTCCAACAATTATAGTTTGATAGCTCATAAAAATATTTCCTCCTGAATAGATTTTTGTAAATTTTGAATTTTTTAGAAGAATTGTATCATATTGTATTTTTTAATAATTTTATCATTTTTTTTGCAGTTTTACAATAATGTAAAGGTTTAAAATTTTATATTTTTTAAAAATTAAAAAACAAATAAAAATGTTTGAAAAAAATTTAATTATATGATAAAATTAAAATATAATTAAATGTTGGAGGGGTTATGAATAGAGAGAATGAAATTTTTGAAAAGGAAATGCTTGGAAAAAGTCTGAGAGAGATGTTTTTTGAGATGAATGTGGAGATGCAGGAGAGATTTCGGGAAATCAAAGATAAGTTTTTAGAAGCAAAAATTAATGAGATTTCAGAATATGAAGATATTTTTGTTGAAACAGTATTAGTGGAAAAAGAAGATGTATTTAAGATGGATGGAGTGTTTTTTCCTGTGGTTGATAAAATAGATATTATTGATGAGAATTATAAGGATATTTATTTAGAAAATGTCTATTTAAATTTGGATTTACGTAAGATTAATGAGGTTCTGGAAAGGGAATTTTTAGGGTGGATAGATATTGACGGAGATAATTATGAGGTTAAAGTCAGGTTTGTAAAAGATGAGAGATATTTTGATGAAATAAAAAAATTGTATAATTCTTTTGAACTTAATGGAAAAAAATGGAAAACTATTAATATGGCACATTTTATGAGGTGTTATAAGATTAAACTGGCTGAGTATGGTTTTGATATGTCGCAGGATATTTTGGAGAAAATTCAAAATGGGAAATATGAGATTACTTATGATTTTGAAGAAATTCAGGATAAAGTTCTAAGAGATAGGGAATTGCTTTGGAATATTGAAAAGAAAAAGATAATAAGCACCATTTTTGTACGTCCAACAAAAATTGACTTATCTTTTGAATATACAATAAATTTTGAAAGCGATGAACAGATTTTGGTATCGAATCATGAAAATGAAGATATTTTATGTTGCTATTACAGTGGAAAAAACAAATTAAATATTGTTTCAAAGAAAAATACAGGCGACATTTGGGATGTGTTTTCAATAAAGCCAATCGAAAAATGCAGAAAAATTCTTGAACTTTATGGAAAAAGTAGCGAGAATCAAGAAGACTATTTTCATTTTACAAATTTTAGAAATAAGAGCTTTATTGATAAAATTCAAACTAAAAATAAAAATACTAGAAGCCGTGCATTTTTAGAAAAATATTTTTTGGAATATGAATTTACAAAAGATAAAATTTTATTAAAAGATATTAATTTTAAAGAAAATATTGAAAAAAATCTAGATACTTATGACTGTAATGAAAGTTTGAAAAATGATTTTCAAAATGGTTATTCTGATAAAAAGCCAAAGATGAATTTGTTTGTGGAAATAAAGGATTTTGATAATTATTCAGAAGATAAGGTAAGTTTTTTGATTTCAGAAATTCAAAATGATTATAATGAATTTGAATGCAGGGGGTACCTGTATGGCGAATAAAAATAAAAAAGGATACGCATATATATGGGCAGTTCCTCCAAATGTGCAATTTGAACTGTCAAACACTGTTTCAGCATATATTGAGATAAATGCAGATTTTTTGAATAATAAAATTGTGAAAAAAAAGACTGTAAAAGTAAATCCATATATGAGGTTTAATAAAATTTTTACCAGTTTTGTCAATTATTATGATAATTTTTTTGAGTTTGAAAATAAACTGGAGAAAGATACTAAAATTAAAAATCTGACAATAGAGAATGTATCTAAAAAAGAGTCTAAAATAAATAGTTTTAGACGTAGGGACAATATAGTTAAAGAAGAAAAGGGAAATATATTAGTTTTGAAAAATTTTAAGAAAAATATTGAAAACGATGTGATAAATTATTTACAGGAACTTGATTTTGTGAGTGGAACAACGGTAATTGATGTTATTTGTGAAAAAATTTTGGAAGATATAAAAAATGGAATTCTAGGAATAAGCTTGAAAAAGTATTTTTTGCTTTTGAATAGCGAAGAACAGGAATATATAGCACTTTTAATTTATAATGAAAAAATAAATAATGTAAATTGCATGAGAAATTTTAGATTGGGAATAAAATATTTTTTTATTGATTCTATTATTTATAGACAAAAATCAGAAAAAAATAAAATGATAGTTTATATAAATAAACCCAAAAATAAGGTAAATATTGCAAAAATAAAAACTTTGGAATTACTGTTCCTGGAACTTGGAATGGAATTAAAAGTATTTTGGCAAAATCATTTTGGAGTTGTAAATGTTGATGAAACAGTAAAAATTGATGAAATAGCAGTTTTTTAGAAAAATAAAGGGGTGGAATAAATGAAATATAGATTGAAGATTACAGATGAGGAAAATAAAAAGGAAATAAATGTAAGTGAAGATGAAATTATGGAAGTGAAGTATAAAATTGGACTTGCAGAAGATACAAATCTTGCAAACAGTAGAAGCACAGTAGAAATGGAGATTATCGGAAAAATCATTTCAAACTTGGAAAACACAGGAAATAATTTGGAAAATGAGAGTATAAATGATGATTTGTATGAAAGAAATAAAAAGAATATAATAGATTTGGTGGAATGGGCAGAATCCTATCTGGAAAAAAGTGATTACAGAAATTTGGAAATGTTTGTTGATTTAGGTTCAAATAAAAAAATGGATTTAAAATTTACAAATATGTTTGTGTATAATTTTTCACAGGAAATGAGCATTGAAAAAGGGATAGGGATTTTTAAGCTGAAGTTGAGACAAAAATTTCATCAGAAAAATAAACTGGATATTGTTTAAGCAGGGGTATCAACGCCATACCCTTGCACCCTGGCTAGTCTAAGAATTTTTTGAAAATAAAATCGAAACTCGCTACGTGAAACTTCGCTCAAACAATTAATTTTATTTCCAAAAAATCACAACAGTTTTAATCGGATTACATCAAGTAAATTGATAAAAATAAACTTTATTTTGAAAAAAATGATTGTCGATACTTCTTTGGTTATAATAATTGTCATAATTTTTTATAAAAATATTTTGAGATGTAAATTTTTAAAGGTATAATATATTAGAAATTTGTAATTTATATTAGCACAAAACAATTTGTCTAAAATAAAAATAAAACTAGAGGAGATGAGTTTTTATGAATAGAAATATTTTTATTACTGGAGCTACAAGTGGAATTGGGAAGGAAACAGCTTATGCCTTTGCAAAAAATGGGGATAATGTGATTTTGTGTGCTAGAAATATAGAAAAATTAAAGGAAATAAAGGCTGATATTGATAGAAAATATGGTACTAATGCGTATATTTTTGTGCTTGATGTTACGAAATATAATGATGTTGTAAAATTTACCAAGAAAATACTAGATGATGTGAAAAAGGTAGATATTCTTGTAAATAATGCAGGACTTGCCTTGGGGCTGGATAAATTTCAGGAATATGATATTGTGGATATTGAACGAATGATAGACACTAATATAAAAGGATTATTGTACGTTACAAGACAAATTTTACCAAGCATGGTTGCAAATGATGAGGGGCATATTATAAATATTGGCTCAACTGCTGGAATTTATGCTTATGCAGGAGCTGCTGTATATTGTGCGACTAAATCTGCTGTAAAGGTTTTGAGTGATGGAATTAGGATTGATACAATTGATAAAAATATTAAAGTAACTACTGTTCAACCTGGAATTGTGGAAACTAATTTTAGTAATGTAAGATTCCATGGGAATACAGAGCAGGCTAAGAAGGTTTACGAAGGAATTGAGGCATTGAAGCCAGAAGATATTGCAAATACAATAGTTTATATTGCAAATCAGCCAAAACATGTACAAATTTCAGATATTACAATAATGGCAACAAATCAGGCAACTGGATTTAATATTTACAGAAAAAATCAAAATAAATAATACTGGGTGATAATGAATTTACAAGAAAACAGTAGTATCTACATACAAAGAGATATACGGGATATAATAAATTCGTTGACTTTTATAGGCAAGTTTAGTATAATGTTTGTAGTTATTTTGTAAAAGTGGAAGTATCGCCTAATGGTATGGCAGCAGCTTGGAAAGCTGTGGGCGGTTAAACGTCTTGTGGGTTCGAGTCCCTCTACTTCCGCCATTTATAAAAATAATTTGACAAATTAGTGAAAATATAGTAAACTAATTAAGATATACGCATAAAATTGGTGGCTAATACCAATGATAGCGATAAATTATTTGGAGGTGAACATAAATGTTTGCAGTAATTAAAACAGGTGGAAAACAGTACAAAGTAGAAGTTGGAACTGTATTAAAAGTTGAAAAATTAGCAGCTGATGTTGATTCAGACATCGAAATTAACGAAGTTCTATTAGTTGGAGAAGGAGATAATGTAACAGTTGGAACTCCAGTTGTAGAAGGAGCTAAAGTTGTAGCTACAGTTAAATCTCATGGAAAAGCTGATAAAAAAATTAACTTTAAATATAACAAAAAAACTTACTACAGAAAAAAAGGGCATAGACAATCTTTTACAGCAATTGAAATCAAATCAATCAATGCTTAATGTATTTTTTTATATAATTTAGATTGTGAAAGCTGTTGTGGTTTGAATGATAAGAATAGAAATTCAAAGACAAAAAAATAAAATAACATATTTTGAAATAAAAGGACATGCAAATTTTTCAGAATATGGAGAAGATGTAATTTGTGCAGCTGTTTCATCAGTAGGACAAATGACAGTAAATGGACTTATTGAAACTTTAAAACTTAAGAAAAAATTGAAGTTTATTGAGGAAGATGGGTATATTGAGTGTGATTTGAAAAATTCTGAATTGACTGATGATGAACTTAAAAATGCAGATATTTTGGTTGAATCAATGTATTCGTATTTGAAGGAAGTTGCAAAAAAATATAGTAATTTTGTGAAACTTAAAGAAATAAAAGATAAATTTTAAGTTCAGAAGTTAAGATTTGAAAAGAATCCAAGAAATAAAATATGAAAAAGAAATCGAGGAGGTTGGAAAATGTTATTAAAATTAAACTTACAGTTATTTGCCTCAAAAAAAGGGCAAGGATCAACTAGAAATGGTAGAGATTCTAACCCTAAATATTTAGGAGTAAAAAAATATGATGGAGAAGCTGTAAAAGCTGGAAACATTATTGTAAGACAAAGAGGAAGTAAATTTCACGCAGGAACTAATGCTAAATTAGGAAAAGATTACACTTTATTCGCATTAACTGATGGATATGTAAAATTTGAAAAATTTGGAAATGGTAAAAAAAGAGTAAGTATTTATCCTGAAAGAGCAGAAGCATAGTAATAAAATTTTATAATATAATTTTAAAATACTGTCTTAGAAATAAGATGGTATTTTTTATTTGAATTTTATAAAATAAATACTTATTAATGGATATTTTTCTAATGATTTATACTTCTTTAAAAGTGAACTCAAAAGCAATGACTACTAACTCAACCCTTATATTTATATGATTTTTAGTATTTCAATTTTGAATGAGTTCAAGTACACATATTTTTTAGTAAAAGAAGTCAATTGAAATTTAGTTTATATCTTTTGTTATCTATAACTTAATGAATAATACCTAAAGGACTATGCAGTATTTTTTTGAAAAAAAATTAAATTAAACTTATTAAAAAAATAAAAATATATTATTTCTTTATTTAGTAGAAAGGGGAGTAAGCCTTTGCAAAAAAAGTTTATAATAAGTTTAAATCTACTGTTTTAGTAGTTAATAACAATAAATATCTTTTTTACTGTATTTTTTAACTCGTTACAACCCTATCTACTCTATCCATGTATTTTTCATTTATCAAATAAGCAGTAAGTATCTAAGTTTTTAGAATTTATTTTACTCTTAAAAATTGGAAAAATTAATTAAAAATCCTTGTATTCAGGAATCCATTTTGCATTTTTTATTGCTTCTTTTAAATCGCTTATGGGTTCTGTATTTAATTTTTGATCTAGTACGCTTTGTCCAACTGACAGTGCCACTGTTTCAGAAAATTCTGTCAGTTTTGATACTGGAGGAAGTACGGCAGCTCCAGGTTTTGTTGTGTCAATTATTCCACCTAGTGAATGTGCGGCCGCTGAGATTATTTTGTCGTTTACAATTTTTGACTTTGTTGCGATAATTCCAAGTCCCAGCCCAGGATAGATTAAAGCATTATTTGCTTGCCCAATTTCGTACGTAATTCCGTTGAGTTCTATTGGATCTGATGGGATACCTGTTGCAACGAGAGCTTTTCCGTTTGTCCATTCAATAAGATCTTTTGCACTGGCTTCTGCTAGTTTTGTTGGGTTGCTAAGTGGGAAAATTATTGGTCTTGCAGTGTGTTTTGCCATTTCTTGAACTATTTCTTTTGTGAAAGTATTTGGCACTGTGGAAGTTCCGACAAGTATAGTTGGTTTTACAGCTTTTACAGCGGCTTCCAAAGTAGTTAATTCATTTGCATTTGTAAATTCGCTTCGTTTTCTTGCGAAAGGAATTTGTTCTGGAGTTAGTCCTTCCGTGTCTTCAAATAATAAGCCTTGTCTGTCAACTAGATAAAACCGTTTTTTTGCCTCTTCTTCAGAAAGCCCCTGCTCTACCATTTCATTGAAAATTCTTCTGGCAATTCCAGCTCCCGCAGTTCCTGCTCCAAAACACATATAAATCTGGTCAGTAAGCTTTTCACCTGAAATTTTTAATGCTCCTAAGATTCCGGCTAAAGTGATAATTCCAGTTCCTTGTATATCATCGTTAAAAGTTGCGATTTCATTTTTATATTTATTTAAAATATTTGCCGCATTTAATCTTCCAAAGTCTTCCCAGTGAAGATATAAATTTGGGAAAAGTTTTTCAGCTGTTTTTACAAATTTGTCTATAAAGTTATAATATTCATCTCCTCGAACTCTCTCAAATCTATTTCCTAGATACAAGTCGTTTTCCAGCAGTTCTTTTCTATTTGTTCCAGCATCAATTACAACTGGCAGGACAGTAGCGGGATCAATTCCAGCGGCGGCAGTGTAAACCATCAGTTTTCCAACTGAAATGTCAACTCCGTTAGTTCCCCAGTCACCAATTCCAAGGATTCCTTCTGCATCAGTAACGACAATTAAACGGATTTTTCTGTTGTCAGCAGCATTTCTTAAAATAGTTTCTATGTTTTCGGGCTCTTTTACTGACAAATAAGCCGCATTTTGAGGATTTACAAATAATTCACTGTAATTTTCTATGCTTTCTGCAATTACAGGATCATAAACAATTGGCATAAATTCAACTACGTGTTTGCTAAATAAATAATAAAATAATGTTCTGTTTGTATTAAAAATTTCCATTAAGAAATGTCTTTTTTCAATTAACTTGTCTTTTTTCAGAAATTGTCCATAAGCCTGTTTTGCCTGTTCATCTATAGTCTGAATATACGGTGGTAAAAGTCCTAATAATCCATATTCTTCTCGTTCTTTTTTTGTAAAAGCTGTACCTTTGTTAAGGAATGGATTGTTTAAAATTTCATAACCTAATTTCATAAATAATCACCTCTAAATAATATTTCAAATTTATTTTTTGCAATAATCAGATAATTCAAGTATAACACTAAAATATTCTTAAATCAATTTGTTTATCCTGTTATTTAAATTATTTTTTTTGTCTGTTGTAAAATAATGTAATAATATATTGTAACAAATTTAAAAAATTATGACAATTATGTATTAAAATATTAGTAAGGATAGAATATTAATGAAAAAATATTATAAAAATTGCATTGAATATGTCTTAAGAATTTTTGTTAAATGCCCGAAATCTATAATTTTGTGTCTTTGAGATTACATTCACTCTTTAATTTCTTTTTTATTTAAATCTAGTATGTTTTTTAGTTTAGTATAAACATTTGTTAAATAAATACTAGAACAAAATTCTGTTTATAAACATATTCCGCTATTAATATATTCTGAATTCGCTATTAATATATTCTGAATTATATTATAGTAAAACTTCTTTAAAAGCGAATTCAAAAGCTATGACTACTTAACTCAACTTCTCAATTTATATAATTTTAGCAGTTTCATTTTAAATAGGTTTGGGTGTATATTAAATTTTATTTTTTAAAGTATTTTTTTCAGTTTATTTTAAGGTTCGTATGATAGAATCAATTTGTAAATCAAAATTAGAGCAGGAGAGTGGAAAGTTATGAAAAAATTAATTCTAGTATCAATGTTGGCAATAGGAATGTCTGTATTTGCAGAAAAATTTACACCTTCAAATAAAACATTGGAAATTTCATTGAAGGAGGTGTTGGAAGGAGCAACTCCTAACGGTTATTACTGGATGGATGGAAGTTTTGATAACAACAAATATCCTGAAAAATATTCATTTTTTATAATGGAGGATAATAAAGGGAAAATAGATGAATTAGTCCAAGGCTATGAAATTGGTAAAAAAACAGGTGGAGAAATACAAGAAAAAATCTATGACGATATTGATGATGACAGTACAGTATACGGATCATATAAAATTTATTCAGCAGGGAAAAAAGGTGTATATTATGTAAATAATTATGTAGCCTTGGATGGGAAAAAACACGCAAGATTGTATTTCGGATTTGATAAAAAACAAAATACAGTAGTTATACTTGATAAAAACTTAAATGTAATCGAAGTTCTACAAAGAGTAGCCGTAAATTAAAATCTTAAAATATAAATTAAAAAGTAGAGAGCAGTTCAATATAAGATTGCTCTTTTTTAATTTATTTAATAGTCTTGTCTGATTTTATATATTGTGTTATACTAATATTATTTATTATATAGTAAGTTATTGAATTTTAAATGAATAATGAGTTGTTTGCTTGTGAAATAAAGCAAAAATTTAAAGTTGTAATAAATTTTATTACAAATATGCCTAAATAAAAAAGTATAAAAATGAAAGAAAAATAAAACTTAAACTAAAAATCAAAAACTGTCAAAAATAGAAGGAGCAATAGGGATTTATGAATAGAGAAAATATTGTGGAAAGAAGAAAGAAAGTGGTACTAGGAATGTCTGGCGGAGTTGATTCTTCCGTTGCGGCAATTTTGCTTAAAGAACAGGGTTACGATGTAATCGGAGTTTTTATGAAGAATTGGGAAGAGAAGGATGAAAATGGAGTTTGTATGGCAGAAGAAGATTATAAGGATGTGATTGCTGTGGCAGAGCAGTTGGAGATACCTTATTATTCGGTGAATTTTGTGAAAGAGTATTGGGACAAAGTATTTACATATTTTCTAGATGAGTATAAAAAAGGAAGAACACCTAATCCCGATGTGATGTGTAATAAGGAAATCAAATTTCGTGCATTTCTAGACTATGCGATGAAACTTGGAGCTGATTATGTGGCAACAGGGCATTATGCGAGAATTATTCACGAAGAAAAAGATGGAAAAATCAAATCGACTATGTTAAGAGGAATTGATGATAATAAAGATCAGACATATTTTCTTTGTCAGTTAAGTCAGGAGCAACTGGAAAAAGTTCTGTTTCCATTAGGAGAATACACAAAGCCACAGATTCGTGAAATAGCTGAAAAATATAACTTGGCAACAGCAAAGAAAAAAGACAGTACAGGAATCTGCTTTATTGGAGAACGTGATTTTAATAAATTTTTATCCCAATACTTACCAGCAAAGGGTGGAAATATTGTAAATACACAAGGAAAGGTATTGGGTCATCATAATGGACTTATGTATTATACAATCGGACAGAGAAAAGGAATTGGGATTGGAAATACAAAGGAAGGAACTGGAGAGCCTTGGTTTGTTGTGGATAAGGATTTACAAAAAAATGAATTGATAGTAACACAAGGTGATAACTCGGTACTTTATTCAAAAGGGTTAATTGCAACAGATTTTAATTTTATAAATGAAGTACAGTTTCCGTTAGAATGTACTGTAAAATTTAGATACAGACAAAAAGATACAAAAGTTGTGATTAATAAACTTAACGAAAATGAATATGAAGTGATTTTTGATGAGCCGCAAAAAGCTGTAACGTTAGGACAAATTGTGGTTGCTTATGATGGTGAAGTTTGTCTTGGTGGAGGAATTATTGACAAAATTATAAAATAGTTTTTGACTTATAAAAAATATTAAAAATTAAGAGGTGAATAAAATATGGCACTTGATGATGTTATGTGGACGTTTAGTAAGAAAATTTATGAAAGTACAGAAGAATTTAATAAGGATATAAAGGCATATTATGATAGAATGCGTGAATATATTGACAGAGAATGGAATCCTGATAAAGTAGCTGTTAACCAGCCAGAAATTTATGTTGACTATGAGGCATGGATAAAAGGGAAAGAAGACTTACTGGAAAATGAAACAACTGATGAAGAAGAATTATCTGAAGAATATGCAGAGGATGGTTATTTTCAAGTTGATGTAAGAGCATTGTTAAAGGCTGATAATGGAAAATATTTTACAAATCTTGAATTAATGACAAAAGTACATAATCAGCAGGCAAATAAAGAATTAGGAGATCATGTGTTTTTTGAAGGTATGGATTCAGATAATGAGGTAGACGGAATTCCTGTGTTTTATGTAGCGTGTGGAAGTTAAGGAGAAAAATGGAAGAATTGATATTTTGCTTAAATGCTACGATGCCTGTATTTCTGATTATGGTACTTGGGTATGTCTTTAGGAAAATAGGAATTATAGATTTAGAATTTGCGGATAAGATGAATAGATTTGTATTTTTAGCACTTTTGCCTGTACTTTTGTTTAAAGAATTATCATTATCTGATTTTTCGGCAATCTGGGATTTGAAATATTTGATGTTCTGTTTTTTTGCAACATTTTTATCAATAATGATAATGTGTATCATCTCACTTTTTCTGAAGAATAAGTCAATTCGTGGAGAATTTATTCAAGCTGGATTCAGAAGCAGTGCTGCTTTACTTGCTTATGCTTTTGTGCAGAATGTGTATGGAGAGGCTAAAATTGTGGCTCTTATGGTAATTGGAGCTGTCCCTTTGTACAATGTTGCTTCAGTTGTGATTTTGATGTTACTTAGTCCAGAACAGGGGAAATTAAATAGAGTAGTTTTAAAAAATACGTTAAAGGGAGTTATGAAGAATCCTTTAATACTTGGAATTTTGGCTGGAATGATTTGGGCATTGTTAAAAATTCCACAGCCAGTAATTATGAAAAAATCAATTTCAACATTTGCCTCAGCCGCAACTCCGCTTGGACTATTAGCATTAGGAGCAAGTTTTGATGTAAAGGAAGTTTTTTCAAAAATAAAGATTGTATTAGTTTCGTCTTCATTTAAGCTACTGATTCTTACAGCAATATTTTTACCAATAGCAATAAAATTTGGATTTAAGGACGAAAAATTAGTTGCAGTACTTGGAATGCTTGGAAGCCCAACGACACCAACTTCGTTTACGATGGCAAGAGGAATGGGTCATAATGGTGCTGTAACTTCGGGAACCGTTATGATCACTACAATTATGAGTATTTTTACATTAACAGGGTGGCTTTACATATTGAAGATTGCAGGATTAGTATAAATTTGTTAAATAAATAAAAATTTGGTATAATAATAGAGTATTGTAAAAATTATAAATTTTAAAAAATAAAACATTCTGGAGGAAAAATAATGAAACTGAAAAAATATGCAGTGATTGGAATAATGGCATTGCTAGTTATTGTGGGATGTGATAACAAGGGCAATGACAAAAATAATAAGGATAAAGTAAAAGTAACAAATGTGAAAAGGGATATTTCAACAGAAGAAATCGCAAAATATAATGAATATTCAAAATTAAGCGATGTACCAAATTCTGAAGAATGGAATACATTTTTTACGGAAATAAAAAAAGAGGAATTTCTTAATGAAACTGGAAATATAAAAAATATTTCGGAAGTTCCGACATTTACTGAAAATTTGGATAGTTCAATTAACCTGATTGGTGAATATATAAAAGAAATTACTGATGTAATGCAAAAAAGTCCCAAAATGGAAGCTATTGATAAAAATGCTGAAAATCTGATAAATTCATTGGTAGAGGAACAAAAGGTATTGACAGAAATTAACGATTATTTTGAAAAAGGTGATTATAAAGCTGATAAGTTGGCAAAAGTGGGAGAATTGAATGACAAGTATAAAGTTGTATTGCAAAATAGACAGGAAAATCACAAAATTTTTGCTAATTCATTACATGAAATTGCTCAAATAATCAATCAAAAAATGGAGAGTCAATTACAAAAAGACGGCAAAACAGCAAAATTAAATATTTTAAAATTTGTAAATTCAGTAAATGAATTTGGAAAAACAGCATTTGGAAAAAATAATCTAAACTTTGATGAAAATGAAGTAAAAACACTAGAAGAAGCTAATAATAATGTGCAAAACACATATAAGGCAGTATCTGAAATAACATTAGAAAATGCTAAGAAAGAAAATATAAGTGAGGCAGATTTCAAAAAAATAAAGGAAAGTTCAAAAACGTTATCAGAAAACATGCAAAAAATGGTAGCAGGCGTAAAAAATCAAAATATTCAGGATGTAGTAATGAGTGCAAGTAATATTTTGAGTTCAAAGACAGATTTAGAAAATGTGTTTAATGTTTTAATGGTACAAAAATAGAATTTATACTAAACTCTATTTATAATAAAACTGTTATTAAATAAAATAAGCTGATATTTAAATGAGAAAAATGTGGATAATTATAAAATAGGTGGGTAATAATCGCTCACCTTGTATTTTTTATTCTGATTTTTTAGTATTTAACCATAAATAAAATATATCGAAATATATAAAAGTTATATATTATAATTATTGACAAAATATCGAAAAAAGTGTTATTATTATAATATATTTAGAAATTAATTTGTAAATTTTAGTATATAAATGAAAGCAGGAGGCGGTAGAAATGAAAAAAATAATGTTGCTTATGGTTTTTGCATTAAGTGTATTAATGTGCAGTGTTCAGAAAGATGAAAAAGAAGAAAAAGCCAATGCTAACGGTATTCCTAAAAAAATAGTGATTGGGCTTGATGATTCATTTGTTCCGATGGGATTTAAAAATGAAAAAGGAGAGATTGTGGGGTTTGATATTGATTTGGCGAGAGCAGTTGCTCAAAAGTTGGGTGCTGAAGTTGAATTTAAGCCAATAAACTGGGATTCAAAGATACTAGATTTGAATGGTGGAAATATTGATTTAATTTGGAATGGACTTACTATAACAGAGGAAAGAAAAAAAGAAACTGAAATGTCAAAACCTTATTTTACAAGTCATCAGCTTATAGTGGTTAAGAAGGATTCAAGTATTAATGCAAAAGCTGATTTAACAGGAAAAAATGTTGGAAGCCAAACTGAAAGCAGTGGAGAAGAAGCTGTGAAAAAATCAGGTGAGGATAAAAAATTTAAGGAATTTAAAACTTATGCTCAATATGACCAGGCATTTATGGATCTTGATGCAGGGAGAGTTGATGCAATTGTAGCAGATGAAGTGTTGGCAAAATATACTAAAAAAACAAAAGAAACTCAGGCTAAAAAAGATCTCTATAAAATTTTAAGCGAGAACTATGGAGAAGAAGAATATGGAATTGCTGCTAAAAAAGGAAACACAAAATTAATTGAAGCTATAAATAAAGCTATTGAAGAATTGAAAACAGACGGGACTTATCAAAAAATTTATTCAAAGTGGTTTAAAGATTAATAATGAATCAATCATTGTCAATATTTGTAGAATTATTAAAAACATTACCTAATGTTGCAATATTATATTTGTTTACAATCCTATTTTCCGTCCCGTTAGGAATTTTAGGAGCGTTAGCATATACAGGGGAAAATAAGACTGTAAAATTTTTTATTTCAGTTTACACTTGGATATTTAGAGGAACTCCTTTAATGCTTCAGTTAATGGTGGTTTATTATGGAATACCGCTTATGAAAATTGGCGGATACAAAGTTGTGTTAGAGCCATATACGGCGGCAACTATTACTTTTATTATAAATTATGCGGCATATCTTGTGGAAATTATGAGAAGTGGAATAGAAAGTATTGATAAAGGACAGCATGAGGCTGCAAAAGTCCTTGGTTATAGTTACTGGCAAAAAATAATATATATTATTTTGCCACAGGCAATAAGAAGAGTACTGCCAACATTGGGAAATGAAGCAATTACACTTATAAAGGATACTTCATTAATCTATGTTCTCGCTGTAACTGAAGTTATGAAGCGTACAAAGGAATTAGCAAACATTTACTATAATATTACGCCATATATTTGTGCAATAATCATTTATCTTGTATTAAGTTTTGCAGTTGATAGATTGTTTAAAAATATTGAGAAAAGAAATAAAGTCAGAATTTAAGAAATTTTAAAATTAAGGTGGACTAGGAGATAAAGAGTGAAAAATGAAAAAATAGTAGAAGTAAAAAATTTAAAAAAACAATATGGTGATAATATAATTTTAAAAGATATTAATTTATATATTAATAAAGGAGAAGTTGTCTCATTAATAGGGCCTTCTGGAAGCGGAAAATCGACAATTTTACGTTGTATTGTAGATTTAGAGTCGATAACATCAGGAGAGATTTTAATTGAGGGGAATAATCTGACAGATAAAAATGTAGATAAAAAAATTAAAAAGGAAATCCTGCTAAAAACAGGAATGGTTTTTCAAACTTTTAATTTATTTCCTCATCTGTCAGTTAGAAATAATATAGTAAAGACTTTAAAGCTAGTAAAAAAAATTGATACATCAGAAGCAGAAGCTATTACCAAAAAAATGCTTGATTTAGTAGGATTATCAGATAAGATGAACAGTTTTCCAAATGAACTTTCGGGAGGACAAAAACAGCGTGTGGCAATCGCAAGAGCATTAGCATTGCAGCCAGACATACTACTTTTTGATGAGCCAACTTCAGCACTTGATCCAGAACTTGTAAAAGAGGTACTGGATATAATTAGAAAATTGAAAGAGCAAAAGATAACGATGCTAATTGTAAGTCATGAAATGAACTTTGTTCGTGAAATTTCAGATAGAGTAGTAGTTATGGAAAAAGGTAAAATACTGGAAACAGGTACCTCGCAACAAATTTTTGAAAATCCATCTTCTCAAAGAGTAAAGGAATTTTTAAATACAAATAGTTAATCTAGGTTAATTTAAGGGTATCATAAGTATACCCTTTTATAATTTTATAAAATTTTTTGTAAATCCTAAATTTTTACTTGTATATACAATATAAAGATGATATAATATGAAAAAGTATTTAAAATAGTTAGTTGACTTTTAAAGGAATAAATAATATAATCTTTTTAACTATAGAAAGTAAGAATAAGGTAAAACAAATGAAAAAGAGGTGAAATATGGACGGTTTTATTAAGATAAGGAATTTGGTAAAAAAATATAAACTTAATAATGGACAAGAATTGCTAGCTGTAAACGACGTAAGTCTTGACATTGAGCAAGGCGATATATATGGAATTATGGGGCTTAGTGGAGCTGGTAAGTCTACTCTTATAAGGCTTCTTAATAGGCTGGAAGAACCTACTTCTGGAGAAGTTTTAGTAAGACATGAAATTATTGACAGAAAAAAGAAAAAAAGCCTTGGATATGAAGATAAAAATATTCTAAAATTTAATACAAGACTTTTGAGAGAATATAGAAAAAAAACTGGTATGATTTTTCAGCATTTCAATTTGCTAAATTCAAAAAATGTTGCTGATAATATAGCTTTTCCGTTGCAAATTTCAGGATGGAAAAAAAGAGATATTAAAAAAAGAGTGGATGAACTGCTTGAAATTGTAGGGCTTTCAGATAAAAAGCTAAATTATCCCGAACAACTTTCAGGAGGACAGAAGCAACGTGTGGCGATAGCTAGGGCATTAGCAAACAATCCGCAATTACTGCTTTCAGATGAAGCAACATCAGCACTTGACCCAAGAACGACTAATTCTATTCTGGAACTGTTAAAGAATATAAATAAAAAATTTGGAATAACTATAATTTTGATTACTCATCAAATCGAAGTTATAAAGAAAATCTGTAATAAAGCTGCAATTATGTCAGATGGACAAATTATTGAAAAAGGTGAAACAAAAGAGATTTTCCTAAATCCAAAAACAGAACTTGCAAAAGAATTTGTACAAAATATTTCACACGAAGAATTTAGAACAGAAGAAGAGATAAAGAGCCGTGAAGAAAATAATGGAAAATTGCGTCTAAGCCTTAAATATAACGAAGAACAGGTAAATGAGTCATATATTACAAAAATTATTCGTAAATATGATGTTGAAGTAAATATTCTAAGTGGATTTATTGATAAAGTAGGGGATATTATCGTTGGAAATTTATTAATAGAAATTTCGGCAAGTGAAGAGAAAGCAAAAGATATTATTGAATGGCTGAAAGAAAATAAAATAGATTCGGAGGTGGTATAATGGGAGTAAGATTTGACTGGATTAAATTTTTACAATTTCAAAATATGGCTGAACCCCTTTGGGAAACAATTTATATGGTATTTATTTCGACAATTATAGCATTAATTATCGGACTGCCAATTGGAATTCTACTTGTTACATCTGATGAAAAGGGTGTAAAGCCAAATAAAACAATTCATAAAATATTAGATATGATTATTGTAAATATTACAAGATCAATACCATTCATAATCTTAATGGTTTTATTAATACCGCTTTCAAGGATGCTTGTTCATAAATCTTACGGAAGTGTTGCATTTATTGTTCCCCTTTCGCTAGGTTCTGCTCCATTTGTAGCAAGAATCATAGAAGGAGCATTAAAGGAAGTAGATGACGGGCTTATTGAAGCTTCGAAATCTATGGGGGCAACAGTTTCTGAAATTATTTTTAAAGTAATGATACCAGAAGCACTGCCTGCACTTGTTCATGGCTTGACATTAACATTAATCAGTCTGATTGGATATTCTGCGATGGCTGGGACAATTGGTGGTGGTGGACTTGGAAATGCTGCTGTAATTGACGGTTATCAAAGATCTAAGCCAGAAGTAATGTGGCAGGCGACAATTGTTATAATCGTACTTGTGCAAATTATACAGTTTGTTGGTAACAGTATTGTAAAAGCTCTTATGAATAAGAGAAAAAGAACATAACATAATAAATTAAAATAATAATTTTGTAGGTTATACAAAAAGGGAGATGATTATATGAAAAAAATTTTGTTAGTTTTAGTAACAGCATTATTTTTAATAGCTTGTGGAAATTCAGATAAATCTTCAAAAGATTCTAGAAAAACTGAAAAATTAAAAGTTGCTGCTACACCAATTCCTGCTGGAGAAATCTTGAAATTTGTAAAGGATGACTTAAAAAAGGAAGGAATAGAGCTTGAAATAGTAGAGTTTAATGACTATGTTCAACCAAATAAAGTGCTGCAATCAAAAGAAGTAGATGCTAATTTATTCCAGCATACTCCATATATGGAAAATTTTGGAAAGAAAAATGGATTTGAGATGACAGCAGTTGGGAAAATATATTTACCTACACTTGCACTTTATTCAAAAAAAATAAAAAATATTAACGAATTAAAAAATGGTGATACAATATTGTTGCCAAATGATCCTACAAATTTGGCTCGTTCATTAATTCTGTTGGATAAAGCTGGAATTATAAAATTAAATAATAACAAGAATGTGGATGCAACATTAAAAGACATTGTAAGTAATCCAAAAAATATAAAATTTGAAGAGCTTTCGGCAGAACAGCTTCCACCAAGATTACCTGAAGTTGCTGCTTCAATTGTAAATAGCAGTTTTGCATTAAATGCAGGGTTGTCATATAAAGAAGATGGACTTGTAAAAGAAGATAAAGATTCACCTTATGCAAATGTTCTTGCAACATTGAAAGGGAATGAAAATGATCCTAGAATTCAGAAATTGTTAAAGGCATTACAAAGCGAAAAAGTAAAAAAATATATGGAAGAAAAATATAAAGATGTAATTGTTCCAGTATTTTAGTAAAAGTTTGTAAAATAAATTATAAATAAAAAATTTTTGGAGGTATTTATGAAAAAAATATTATCATTATTATTAGCAACAGCACTATTTTTAGTAGCTTGCGGAAGTAAAGGAACAGAATCAAAAGGAGGAGTTCCATCAGGAAAAACTGAAAAATTAATTGTAGGTGCGACACCAGTTCCTCACGCTGAATTATTGAATTTGGTAAAGGATGACCTGAAAAAAG
Source organism: Leptotrichia hongkongensis (assembly GCF_041538065.1). Taxonomy (NCBI): domain Bacteria; kingdom Fusobacteriati; phylum Fusobacteriota; class Fusobacteriia; order Fusobacteriales; family Leptotrichiaceae; genus Leptotrichia; species Leptotrichia hongkongensis. Next base: position 172,346 of record NZ_JBGORW010000003.1, read on the forward strand.
AAGGAATTGAACTTGAAATAGTTAAATTTAATGACTATGTTCAGCCAAATAAGGCACTTGCAGACAAAAGTATAGATGCAAACTTCTTCCAACATGTTCCATATATGAATGATTTTGGAAAGAAAAATAACATTGGATTGTCAGCAGTTGGAAATATTCATTTGGAGCCAATGGCATTATATTCTAAAAAAATAAAAAATATTAACGACTTAAAAAATGGAGATACTTTAATTATTCCTAACGATCCAACAAATGGAGGACGTTCATTAATTCTACTTGATAAAGCTGGAATTATAAAATTAAAAGATAATACAAAATTAGATGCTACACCAGCTGATATTGTTCAAAATCCAAAAAATATCAAAATTGAAACATTATCAAACGAACAAATTGCACCAAGATTATCAGAAGTTGCAGGAGCAATCATAAATTCAAACTTTGCAATTGATGCTGGAGTTACAAAAAATGAAATTATCTTGATTGAAGGTAAAGACTCGCCTTATGTAAACATTGTTACAGTCTTAAAAGGAAATGAAAATGACGAAAGAGTTAAAAAATTAGTAAAAGCACTGCAAAGTGAAAAAGTTAAGAAATATATTGAAGAAAAATATGAAGGTAGAGTAATTCCTGCTTTCTAATATAAAAAATATTTTTGATAAAGATAGCCTTAGATTGTGTTTTAGGGCTATTTTTTATTATTGAATTTAAAAAAATAAAAAATATTGATTTTTTTATATAAATTTGTTGAAATAAATACGAGAAAAATGTATAATAGTACGTGACATTTTCAAAAATTTAGAAATATACTTAGACCTTTTAAAAATCGAACTGATAACTTAGGTTTAAGAGAAAAAGTCATAATTTTGGAGTTCGATTTTAAGATAATTTTAGTGTATACGAAAATGAAAGGAGAAATTTTCTTTTTATAAAGAAATGAAGAAAAATGAAAAAGTTACTTACAGTTTCGCTATTTTTAGCAAGTGTTAATTTAATTTATGCAGAGAATGAACGAAGTGCTGATACTAGAGAAATATCAGAAAAAATAATTCAAAATACTAAACCGGCAGCACAACCTGCACAAAAACAAGCAGGATTTTGGGATTTTTATGAAAAACAGCAGGCAAAGCTTTTGAAGGAAAATGATAGGGCATTATTTGATGAACTCAGTACGAATGTTAGAGCACAGGATGATTTTTATAGTTATGTAAATGAAAATTGGGAGAAAAAAACAAAAATTCCTTCGACAAAGCCAGCTTGGGGATCTTTTTATGAACTTAATGAAAAAAATCAAGATTTTTTACGTAATTTAATAAAGGAGCTAAAAAATAAAAAATCACTTACTCCTGATGAAAAAAAGGTTGTAACCCTTTACGACAGTTTCTCTAATATGAAAAAAAGAAACGAGGAAGGATTAGCCCCTATTAAAAAAGATTTAGAAAAGATAAATGCAATACAAAATATTGAAGATTTGAAGAAATACAATGTAGAAGTTACAAAATTTGGAGGTTCTGAATTTTATGGCTGGGGAGTAGGAACAGACCTTAATAACTCTAAAAATAATGCAATTTATTTAGGAAGTGCTGGACTAGGTTTGTCAAGAGATTATTATCAAAAAGATACTAAAGAAAATAAAGCGGTATTAGAAGAATATACTAAATACGTTAGTGATATGTTAAAATATTTAGGAGAAAGCAATACTCTTGAAAAAGCAAAAAAAATAGTTGCTTTTGAAAAAGAAATAGCAGGAACCTTGATGACAAATGAAGAACGTCATGACGTAAAAAAATACAATAATCCTTTAAAGGTAACGGATTTAGCTACTTTATCTAAAAATGTAGATTTAGCACAATATTTGAAACAGCTTAATGTAAAAACTGATAAAGTAATAATAACAGAACTGAATTATTTTAAAAATTTAGATAAATTTGTAAATAATGAAAATATTAATGTAATTAAGGATTACATGAAATATAATTTAATTAGTTCTTCAGCTGGACTTTTAAATGATGCAATTAGTTTGAGAAATTTTGAATTTTTTGGTAAATATTTAAATGGACAAAAGGAAAGAGAAACACTTGAAAAAAGGGCATTAAACTTTACAAATGAAACTTTAGAAGAAATAATTGGTAAAATTTACATTCAGAGAAATTTCTCTCCAGAAGCTAAGAAAAATACTCAGCAAATGGTTGAATATATTAAAAAAGCTATGAAAAATAGAATTGAAAAACTAGATTGGATGAGTGCGGCAACTAAGAAAAAAGCGCTTGAAAAATTATCAAAAGTTACTGTCAAAATCGGATATCCTGACAAATGGAAAGATTATAGTAAAATGACAATCTCAAGTGAGGACTCTTTGTACGACCAAATGAAAAAAATTAGTGAATGGGGATACAATGAAGAAATGGCTAAAGTAGGTAAGCCAGTAGATAAAACGGAATGGCATATGTCTCCGCAAACAATAAATGCTTATTATTCGCCAACAAGTAATGAAATAGTATTTCCAGCAGGAATATTACAGTATCCATTTTATGATTACAGTAGATTAGAAATGGCCAGCAATTTTGGAGCAATAGGATCAATTATTGGACATGAACTTACACATGCATTTGACGTATCAGGAGCAGAATATGATGGAGATGGAAATATAAAAAACTGGTGGACGGCTGAAGATAAAATGAAGTTTGATATGGCTACAAAAAAACTGGAAAATCAATTTTCGAAATATACAGTTGGAGATGGAGTCTATGTTAATGGAAAATATACATTAACAGAAAATATTGCAGATTTAGGAGGATTAAACCTTGCTTATGATGCATTCCAATTATACCTTAAAGATCATCCAAATTCTACAAAAGCTTATTCAGACACTGTAAATAAATTATTCTTTTTAAGTTTTGCAAGAATGTGGAGACAAAAATCAACACTAGAATATTCAAAAAATCTAGCAAAAACTGATTCACATTCGCCAAATATTTTCCGTGTAAATGGGACTTTAGAAAATGTGGATGCCTTCCATAAAGTATTTGAAACAAAACCAGGAGATAAAATGTACAAAACACCGCAAGACAGAATAAAAATTTGGTAAAATGATATAATAATAAAATAAAAAACTATCTTGAATTTATCATCAGGATAGTTTTTTTTCTTATAAAACTGTCAGAATAAACCATAGTTTACTATATTTTTAGATTTTTTACTTAAAGGTATGATATGCTTATATTTTTAGGTTTTTTAAAAGAGATTTATTTAATTATACATTTTTTGAAAATATCAATTTATTTTAACACAACTATGTATTATCGGACGTATAATTTTATATAAGAATATATAAACTATAGTAATTTTTGTTATATACTCGAATCCATTTAAAATTAAACTGATAGAAATTATATAATTTAGAGTTTGAGTAAAATAGTCATAATTTTTGAGTTCTGTTTTAAACTAGTTTTACTATATATTTGATAAATTTAGATATAGAATAAGCAATATGTCAATAAGATATTTATAAATTTACAAAATAATAAAAGGAAAAATATTTAAATTTGTGATATAATATTTACTGAAAAGAAAAATATTCTATAAATAAGAAAACTAGATATAAATTAAAATTCTAGGAAATGGAGGAAATTGGAAAATGAAAAGAAAAACTATAAAAAATACTATTGAAATATCAGGAATTGGACTTCATAAAGGAGAAGAAATAAAATTAACTTTGAAACCTAGTGAAAATAATGATGAAAGAGGAATTATTTTTAAAAGAATAGATGTGAGTGGGAAAAATAATGTTATAAAGGTTGATTATAAAAATTTATTTGATTTGGAAAGAGGGACAAATATCAGGAATGAAGATGATGTGAAAGTTCATACAATTGAACATTTTTTATCGTCACTTTCAATCACAGGAGTGACGGATATTTTAGTTGAAATCTCAGGGAATGAATTACCTATTTTGAATGGAAGTTCAATTGGATTTGTTGAAAAATTGCTAGAAGCTGGAATTGTAGAGCTGAATGAGGAAATAGAGCCTGTTGTGATTACAGAACCTGTTATATTTTCAGATGAAAAGGCCGGGAAATATGTGATAGCATTGCCTTATGATGGATTTAAAATATCTTATACGATTGATTTTAATCATAGTTTTTTGAAATCACAGTATTATGAACTTGAAGTAAATTTAGAAAATTATATAGAAAATATTGCAAAATGTAGAACTTTTGCATTTGATTATGAAATAGATTTCCTTAAAAAGAATAATTTAGCATTAGGAGGAAGTCTAGAAAATGCTGTGGTAGTGGGGGCAGATGGTCCATTAAATCCAGAAGGATTGAGATATCCTGATGAGTTTGTAAGACATAAAATTCTTGATATAATTGGAGATTTATATGTTTTGGGAACGCCTATAAAGGCTCACATTATTGCAATAAAGGCTGGACACTATGTAAATTCAAGATTAACTGAGATGATTGCAAAAAAATATTTATAAAAAATATAAAAATTGCTTGTAATTTCGATAAAAATCAAATATAATGTATATGTAAAATTTTATTGAAAATATTGAAATTAAATCAACTAAATTAAAAGCTTTAATAAAAATACTAAAAACTAATGATTTTTAGAATATTTGCTGGTTTGATTTTAAATAGAAATTTTGAAATAAATAAAAATATAAATTGGAGGAATAGAAAATATGGCATCAAATGAAACAATTATGAATATAGAGGATATTATGAAAATATTACCACATAGATATCCATTTTTACTAGTAGACAGAGTTATTGAAAAAAATGGGACAGATTCTTTGGTAGCGATAAAGAATGTTACAATGAATGAAGAGTTTTTCCAAGGACACTTTCCAGGAAAACCTGTAATGCCAGGAGTTTTACAAATAGAAGCATTGGCACAGGCTGTAGGATTGCTAATGTTGGAACCAGGGAAAATACCTTTATTCATGTCAATTGACAAATGTAAATTTAGAAGAGCTGTTGTTCCAGGAGATCAGTTAAGATTGGAAGTAGAAAAAATAAAAGTTAAAAGTAATGTAATAGTTGCACGTGGAAGATGTGTTGTTGATGGTACAGTTGTAAGTGAAGCTGACTTGAAATTTTCAGTACAGGATTTATAATTAGATAATACTCAAACTACTTTAAAATTGGATTTTTTAAATGAAACAAAACTGTTGTTTGGGTAGTATAAAAGTTATTTGATTCGATTTTTTAGAAGTTCTATTTAATTTTAAAATTCGGATTTTAAGTAATTCAAAATAAAAGAATGAGGTATAATAATTATGAGTTTAAATATACATCCAACGGCAATTGTTGATCCAAATGCTAAACTTGGAGAAAATGTAAAAATAGGTCCTTATTCGATTATAGGGCCAGAAGTAATAATCGGAAATGGAACTATTGTAGAATCGCATGTTGTAATTGAAGGAGAAACGATAATTGGTGAAAATAATTATATTTTTTCTTTTGCTTCAATAGGGAAAGATCCGCAAGATTTAAAGTTCGCTGGAGAAAAAACGAGAGTTGTTATTGGAAATAATAATAAAATTCGTGAATTCGTTACAATTCATCGTGGAACTACTGATAAATATGAAACAAGAATTGGAAATAATACGCTTGTAATGGCCTATGTTCATATTGCTCACGATTGTATAATTGGAGATAACTGTGTGCTGGCAAATGCTGCGACTTTTGCTGGACATGTTGAAGTGGAAGATTATGCGGTGGTAGGTGGACTTACTGCTGTGCATCAGTTTACAAGAGTTGGGCGGCACGCTATGATAGGTGGATGTTCGGCTGTAAATCAGGATGTTGTTCCATATATGCTATCTGAAGGGAATAAGGCAAGAGCTGTATATATCAATATTGTAGGACTTCAACGTAGAGGTTTTTCGGAAGAGCAGATAAAAAGGCTAAGAGAGTTGTATAAAATTATATTTAAGAAAAAACTGAAACTGGAAGAAGCACTTCAAATTGTTGAACGTGATTACGGACAATATGAAGAAGCACAAAATCTTGTTAATTTTATAAGAAAAAGTAAAAGAGGTATAACAAGATAAAACATAAAAACTTAAAATGTAAAATTTCTCAAAATAATCTCTATTTTATTTTGAGTTAATTTTTTAATATAGATATTTTTAAGAGGAAAAAGAGATAATGGAAAAAGTAGGTTTGATTGCTGGAAATGGGAAATTGCCTGAATTATTTTTGAATCAATGTATTTTGAAAGGGATTGAACCATTTTCGGTTTATCTATTTGAAAGTGTGGAAGAAAGTGTAAAAGAGCATAAAAATTCTGTAAAGTACAGCGTTGCTCAAGTAGGGAAAATAATTTCATATTTTAAGAAAAACGGCATAAAGCATTTAATAATGCTTGGAAAAGTTGAAAAAAATTTGATATTTTCAAATTTAAAGTTTGATTTGACAGCAACTAAGATATTATTATCTACAAAAAATAAAAAAGATAAAAATATTTTAAAGGCAATAATTGATTACATTGAATCAGAAAATATCGAAGTTCTGCCACAAAATTATCTAATGGATGAGTATATTGCTGGAAATGAAACATATACAAAAGTTTTACCAAGTAAAAATGAGGAAAAAACAATAGAAATCGGAATTGAGGCGGCAAGAATGCTTACAGATATTGATGCAGGGCAAACAGTTGTTGTAAAAGATGAGTCGGTCATTGCTCTTGAAGGAGTGGAAGGTACCGATAAGGCAATTTTACGTGGTGGAGAATTAGCTGGGAAAAATTGTATTGTAGTGAAAATGGCAAGGCGTCATCAGGATTATCGTATAGATATTCCAACAATTGGTTTGGAAACGATAAAAAAAGTTGTAGAAATTAATGGACGTGGAATTATAATCGAAGCTGATAAAATGCTGTTTATTGATAAAGAGGAAGTTATAAAATTTGCAAACAAAAATAAAATTTTTATAAAAGGAATTAAGATTTAAAAGTTTTTTAGTAAAACTATTTTTTAAAATTAAACTCAAAAAAATTATAAATACTGGTATTTTATTTAGTTTTTATTGTTAGAATCTATTCAAATATCCATATTTTATCTGCAAAATAAATAAATTAAATGTTTGAATAATTTGTAAAGTAGTTTTAAATAAGTAAATTAAAGAATATAAAAAAGGCTAAAAAATGATAAATAATAATAAAAATGACATAATAAAAGGAAAAAACAATGGTTTATCAATAGTAAAACCTCAAAAAAATAAAAAAATCTTTATTTCCTGCGGTGAAATGTCCGGAGATTTACATGCCTCGTACATTGTGGAGGAAATGCGAAAAAAAGATAAAAATGTTGAATTTTTTGGTGTGGTTGGAGATAAATCGATAGAGGCTGGAGTTAAGGCAGTAAATCATATTAAAAATAATGATGTTATGGGATTTGTAGAGGCTTTGAAGAAGTACAGCTATTTTACGGAAAAAGCCCATGAATATTTAGAATTTATCAAGGAAAATGGAATAGAAACTGTTATTTTTGTTGATTTTGGAGGATTTAACCTAAAATTTTTTGAATTATTAAAAAAGAAAATTTTAGAAAAAAAATTGCAAAATTTGAGAATGGTTTATTATATTCCGCCTAAAGTATGGGCTTGGGGGAAAAAACGGATTGAGAAATTAAAGAAATTTGATGATGTTATTGTAATTTTTCCTTTTGAAAAGGCATATTATGATAATACTTTGAAAAAAAATGAATCAAAAGGGCTCAAAGTAGAGTATTTTGGAAACCCATTTGTTGACAAATATGAATTTTCTGATAAGCTGGGAGAAAAAATATTGCTTCTTCCAGGAAGCAGACAACAGGAAATTGAGAAATTTTTGCCAGTAATTATGGAACTGGTTAGAAATGAAAAAGTTAAAAATGAGAAATTTTTGATGAAGCTGGCAAGCAAGGATCATATAAAATATATACGTGACTTTGAGAAAAAATACAAAATTGATGTTCATAAAATTCCAAATTTGGAAATAACTTTTGATGAAATAAAAAACATTCGTAAAGATTGTAAATATGCAATAGCGACTTCGGGAACAGTAACTTTTGAAGTATCACTTATGGGACTGCCTGTGATAGTAGTTTACAAAACATCTAAAATTAACGCTTTTATTGCAAGAAAGATAATCAAGATAAAATATATAACGCTTACTAATCTAAATGCAAACAAAGAGATTTTTAAAGAATTGCTGCAGGAAGATTTTTCGGTGGAAAAGTTGCTTGAAGAAATGGAAATTATGGAAAAAAATAAGGAAAATGTTGTTTTGGAATTGAAAAAAGAGAGAGAAAAACTAGGTAATTTTGGAGTTTTGGAAAAAATTGCTGATTATTTGTTAGAAAATAGAGATTAACTTTACAAAAAGGAAAAAATATGGAAAAAAAACGTGAAGAGCTGTTAAAAGGTTCTATTTTGAAATTATTTGTAAAATATTTCATACCAACACTTATTGGATCTGCGGCAGTTGTTTTGTATAATATTGTTGACAGGTTCTTTGTTGGAAAGATTAGCGAGAAGGCACTTGCTGGTGCGGGAATTGCTTTTTATATTGTTATGCTGATTATTGCCTTTTCAATGTTCATAGGAGTTGGAGCTGGAACTATTATTTCAATTCGGCTTGGACAGGGAAAAAAAGGAGAAGCTAAGAAAATATTGGGAAATGCAGTAACATTATTTACTATTTTAGGACTTGTGCTGTATGTACTTTTAATATTGAATATTAACACAGTTTTACGATATTCAGGTGCTAATAATGAAACATTGCCGTATGCAAGAGCATATCTAGAAATTATATTACTGGCAATTTTGCCCTTGTTTTATTCATTTGGACTGACAAATGTATTAAATGCGGCTGGAGCACCACGAATTGCGATGTTTTCAATGCTAATTGGAGCAGTTGTGAATATTGTGCTGGATTATGTGGCTGTAATGATTATGCATACTGGAATTGAAGGAACTGCTTATGCAACATTGATTGGAAATGTATTATCTGCAATATTTGTACTTTGGTTTCTGATTGCTGGGAAATTACCGTTTAAAATTGATATGTTTGGATTTAAGCTGGAAGAAGAAAGTATTATTACAATAAAATTTTCAAAAATGAAATTAGATTCAAAAATAGTAAAGGATATTTTTTCAATAGGAATGTCACCATTTTTGTTACAAGCTGCAAGTTCAGGAGTAGGACTTGTAACAAATAAAATTGTAGACACTTATGGCGGAACTTACGGTGTGGCAGTTATGACAATTATAAATTCATATTTACCAATTATGACAATGAGTGTCTATTCAGTTTCGCAGGCTGTTCAGCCAATAATTGGATTTAATTATGGTGCCCAAAATTTTACAAGGGTGAAAAAATCATTAATGACAGCTATAAATGCAGGAGTTATATTATCTTTTATATTTTGGATAATTGTAATGCTTTTACCTAAAGAGCTGATTTTGTTCTTTAACGAAAAAAGTACGTCTGAAGCTTTGAGAGAGGGAGTAAAAGCCATTAGAATATATTTTTCGCTTGTAATAATTTCATCTTTTGGAATAACTGTACCAAACTATTTTCAGGCAACGGGACGTTCAAAATATTCAGTTATATTGAATTTATTAAGACAAGTTGTTATATTTCTGTTAGTTGTCATAACTTTTTCAAATATTTGGAAGTTAGACGGTGTATGGCTTGCACAGCCATTTACTGATTTGATGTTTTTCTTGATATTGTTAATTTTCTTGTATAAAGAGAAAAAGTTTTTTGACAAAATGATAGAAAATCAAAATCATCTACTGGAATATAAGGAAACAGATGAAGATGGAAATAGCGATAAATAATAAAATTTATTGAAATAAAGAGGGATTAAAAATGATTACGATTTTATTAATGGCACTGGCATATATTTTAGGAAGTGTGCCAAATGCACTTTGGATAGGGAAAGTGTTTAAAGGGATAGATATTCGTGAGCATGGGAGCAGGAATACCGGCTCAACAAATGCTGCACGTGTTTTGGGAGCGAAATTAGGTATTTTGACATTAATTTTAGATGTTTCTAAAGGACTAGTTCCAACATTGATAGCAATCTTATTAAAAGTTGATTTTTTTGAAAATTTGACAAAAATTTCAAATTTTGATTATGTGTTAGTTGGAATCTGTGCAATTTTAGGTCATGTTTTTTCTATTTTTATGAATTTTAAAGGTGGAAAGGCTGTTGCAACAACACTTGGAGTATTTCTGATTTTAGTGCCAAAAGCGATATTGTTTGCTGCAATTGTATTTTTTGTGGTTTTTGCTATTTCAAAATATGTTTCATTATCTTCTATTTTAGCGGCTATATCACTTCCAATTTTTATATATTTTTTGTATCAGGAAACGATATATATTATTTTAGGAATTTTAATAGCAATCTTAATTGTAGTGAAACATAGAAGTAATATCGAAAGATTAAAAAATGGTACAGAATCTAAATTTAGCCTAAAAAATAAGAAGTAGGAAAGGAAGGGATAATAATGAAAAACATATTAGTCATTGGTGGTGGAAGCTGGGGGACTTGTCTTTCAAAATTATTAGTAGAAAATGGACATAAAGTCTATTTATGGGAGCATAATGAAGAAGTGAGAAAAGTAATTCGTGATACAAAGGAAAATCCAAAATTTTTACCCAATATAAAATTACCAGACAGTCTTAATGTTGTGGATGATTATGCAGATGTTCTTGAAAATTCTGAAAAATATGGAAAAATTGACATTCTTTTATTAGCAACTCCTACGCAATTTTTAAGAAACATTTTAAAAAGATTGAAAAATTTCTTAAATTATAATATAATATTGGTAAATGTTGCAAAAGGGCTAGAAATTGCTACTAAAAAAAGAATTTCTGAAATAATAGCTGAAGAACTTGAAAACAAGCCATATAATTATGTTCTCCTGGCAGGACCGACGCACGCTGAAGAAGTGGCTCAAAAATTGCCATCGGCCATACTTTCAGTATCTGAAAATGAAGAAGCAGCCAAAACGGTACAAACTACATTTAGTAATCTTTATTTCAGAGTTTATACAGGAACAGACCTTATGGGTGCTGAACTTGCTGGGGCACTAAAGAACTGCCTTGCAATCGCAGCGGGAATTGCTGATGGAATGGGTTATGGAGATAATACAAAGGCAGCTCTAATAACTCGTGGAATTAACGAAATGTTTGAAATTGCAAAATATTACAATGCCAATCCTAAAACATTTATGGGATTATCAGGGCTTGGAGATATTATTGTAACGTGTACAAGTAAACACAGTAGAAATAGATTTGTGGGAGAAAAATTGGGACAAGGTGAAAAAATTGAAGATATAGTTTCTCACATGAATATGGTGTCAGAAGGTGCAGAAACAATAAAGGCTCTTTATAAAATTATAAAGGAAAATAACCTGAAAGCACCAATTTTTACAGCACTTTACGAAGTAATATACGATGGGAAGCCAGTTTCAGAATTGGAATCTACGTTTATGAGCAGAGATTTAAAATCAGAATTTTCAAATTAAAAAATTATATAAAAAATAAAATTGGAGTGAGGTAATGGAAGATAACAACTTAAACTTAATGTCGTTATATTTAAGTGATATTCAAAAATTTGATTTACTCTCAAAGGAAGAAGAATATGAGCTGTTAAAACGAATTAGGGAAGATAATGACGAACAGGCAAGGCAATTGTTAATTTTATCAAATTTAAGACTGGTAATAAGTACAGCTAAAAAATCTCTTGGAAATGGACTTCCTCTGATTGATTTAATTAGTGAGGGTAATATTGGACTAATAAAGGCTATAAATAAGTTTGATTATGAAAAAGGTCATAGGTTCAGCACGTATGCAGTATGGTGGATAAAACAGTCAATAAAAAAGGCTATCATCAATATAGGACGTGATATAAGAATACCATCTTATAAGTACGAGCAATTGTCAAAAGTAAATAAAGTCATAAAAGATTATACTGCCATTCATGGTGAAGCTCCATCGACAGAATATATTGCGAAGGAAGTTGACTTGAAGGAAAGCAAGGTTATCTTGCTTTTAGGTGAATTTCAGGATATAATGTCATTAAATGAAACAATAGGAGATAATATTTATTTGGAAGATATCATTGGGAAAAATGATGATGTTGAGGATAAAATAATAAAAGAAGATCAGCTTATCGAAATGAAAGATTTACTTGAAAAAGTTCTGAATAAGCGTGAAAGAATGATTCTTGAATATCGTTATGGATTGTATGACAACAAGATCCATACATTAAAGGAAATTGGAGAACAAATGGGAATTACTCGTGAAAGAGTTAGACAAATAGAAAAAAAGGCTATAACAAAATTAAAAGAACATTTGGAAGAATATAAGGATATACTGTAAAGGAGAGTTAAGAGTATGTTACATATAATTGTAGATAGAAAATCATTATTAAAAGCTATAACTATAGTTGAAAATGCAGTAACTGAAAATAAAATAAGAGAAGTCCTTTCTGGAATTTATATTGAAACACACGAAGGAAAGGCAATTTTACGTGGAACAGATTTAGAGTTATCTATAAACACTGAAATAGAGGCTCAAATTGAAGAAGAAGGAAAAATTGTTATAAAACACAAATTAATCGAAGAATTTTTGAAACAAATTTCTGATGAAAAAATTACATTGATTGAAGAAAACGGAAAATTAGTAATTAAAGCAAGTTCTACAAATACTGAATTTTCTTTGTATGATTCAGAAAATTTCCCAGTTCAGTCAAAACTGGAAAATGGAGTTGAATATGTCTTTGAAAAAGAAAAATTATTAAATGATATTGAAAATGTAAAAATTTCGGCTTCTCCAAATCCAGAAAATCTTGCTGTAAACTGTATTAGAATGGAAATAGAGGAAAACAAGTTAAAACTTATTTCATCTGATACATACAGATTGACATATATTGAAGAAGATTTGGATGATGCTCAGAAAGGGAAAGAAAACCTTAGTTTAAGTATTCCATTAAAGACAATAGATGGGCTAATAAAAATTATGAAACTTATTGATGAGGAAAATATTACAGTGAAATCAGATGGATCAAAAGTATTTTTCCAATTTTCAAATGTAGAAATATTGACTCGTACAATTGATTTACAATTTCCAGATTATAAATCAATTTTAAATAACTCACAACATAATAAAAAAATATTGCTAAATACAAAGGATTTTTTATCAGTATTAAGAAGAACGGCTATATTCGTTAGAGATAATAAAGAAGCCAAAAATGGTGGAATATTTAATTTTGCCAATAACAAGCTATTGCTTACTGGAACAAGTGAAAATGCACAGATAAAAGAAGAAATTGTAACAATTCAGGAAGGTGGAGATTTAAAGATTTCATTAAATGTAAGATTTTTACTTGATTATATTTCCACAATTGAAGGGAAAGTAACTGTGCTGGAACTGTTAAATAATAAAAGTTCAGTAATTGTAAAAGATGAAGATAATGATAAGTCGCTGTATTTCACAATGCCGCTGGCACTTAGAGAAAGTTAAAAATGATACAAGCAAAATAAATTTTGACGAAAGGAGAATATGCAATGCCTATAAAAATACCAAATAACTTGCCGGCTGTAGATATTTTAGCAAAGGAGAACATCTTTGTAATGGATGAAAATAGAGCATTGTCGCAAGATATTCGTCCTTTAAAATTTATAATAATAAATTTAATGCCTACAAAAATAGAAACAGAAACACAATTACTAAGATTACTTAGTAATACCCCTTTACAAATGGAAGTTACATTCTTAAAAATGGCCTCTTATGTTTCAAAGAATGTATCAAAGGAACATATGTCAAACTTTTATAAAACTTTTAAGGATATAAAGAATGATTATTTTGATGGATTGATTATAACAGGAGCACCAGTAGAAAATTTATCTTTTGAAGAAGTTATTTATTGGAAAGAATTAGCAGAAGTGATGGAATGGAGTAAGACACATGTATATTCAACAATGTGTATCTGTTGGGGAGCACAGGCAGCTCTTTATTATCATTATGGAATAAAGAAATATCCATTAAAAGAAAAACTTTTTGGGATTTACCCTTTGAAAATTGATATTCGTCATACAATGTTGCTGCGTGGATTTGATGAAGTGTTTAATATGCCACAGTCAAGACATACTGAAGTTCGTGCAGAAGATATAAAAAAAGTTGATGAATTGGAAATTATTGCATATTCTAAAGAGGCTGGGATTAGTATTGTCTGTAGTAGAGATAAGCGAAACATTTTTATTATGGGACATCTAGAATATGATAGAATGACACTTGCAAAAGAGTATGAAAGAGATATAAAATTAGGAAAAGATATAAAAATACCATTTAATTATTATCCAGATAATGATGTAAGCAAGAAACCAGCTTTTGTATGGCGGGCTCATGCAAATTTATTGTTTTCTAATTGGATAAATCATCACGTTTATCAGGGAACACCTTATGATCTTACAACACTGAGAAATACATCTGACTCACAGATTTAATAAAAAATTATATAATAAAAAGCTGTTTAGTAAAGTTTGTTCTAATCTTTTAAAATAAGAGAGGCTTTACAAAACAGCTTTTTCATTTCCAGTTAATTAAATAATAGATTTAATACAAACTCCGCTTAAAAAAGAAATAAATTTTTAAACAATATTCAAAAATTTAATAAAGTGAAACATTTTCAAGCAAATCTGAGTCCATTATATCAAATGGCATGACCCAACCACCACCATTGGAATCAAGATTAACTTCACGTCCAGTCTTTTCACCAGCTTTTTTAAAGACTAAATATACAAACTGTGAACAATAGAGCCTTTTATCAAAATTTTTATGGAATGTTAATCCATAAGGTTTTGTTATAGTTTCATTTATTTCTTTGAATAGAACGGATTTAAATTTATCATCGATTCCTTTTAATCTAAAAATAGCCACTTTTCTATTTATATTTTGCCAGGCATATATCGGACTTTCACTATAGCCAGTAGAATATGATGGAAACTCAACAATTTTTTTGTGTTCATTTAATACAGCCGCATGTCCCCACATTGAACGTAAAGTAGGTCTTTTTGATAATATGAGAATATCTCCAGGCTGTAATTTGTCAGCATTCGATATAACTTCCCGTGGAGAGTACCAGATGTATTTATCTTCTGGTTTTGTTTTACATATAAGAGCAAGAGTAAATATTAAAAATAATAATAGTCTTTTTATATTTTCTTTTAAACAAATATTCATAAATTATAATCATTCCTTTCTATGTAATCAAATCTATACATTTAAAATTCTTTAAAACATGACTAAAATAATCCTGTAACTTAAAATAATGCTCATGTCTAGTAATTAGCCTAATAGAAATTAATTTTAGTAAAAAAGGCTTATTTTAAAGATAGCTTACCTATATTATATAAAAAAAAAGAGAATTAGTCCAGTCTATTTTTTCAATAAAAAATATTTTTGTATGATTTATTTATTGTAACAAAAAAATTAATTTTTTTTGAAAAAAATGTAAAAAATTGCTTGTATTTTTTCTAAGTTTATGATTTAATTAAAGTAGGGAAGTTAAATAAAATTATAATATTTTTAGAATAGGAGGAATGAATGCAAACTAATCCAGCTTTAGCTGAACGAAAGCAAAGGATTGATTCCAATATGTCCAAAATTAAGCATAAAATAGTAGTGATGAGTGGAAAGGGCGGAGTTGGAAAAACAACGACTGCTGTCAATTTGGCTTATGGATTATCATTACGAGGATATAAAGTTGGTATTCTAGATGCTGATTTACATGGACCCAATATTCCTATTATGTTCGGAAAAGAAGGAGTAAAACTTTCAAAAATTTCTGAACCATTGGAAGTAATGGAGAATTTACATATATCGTCATTAAGTTTTTTTGTACCAGATAATTCTCCAGTTGTGTGGAAAGGTCCGCAAAAAATTACAGCGATAATGGAAATGCTGGAAGGAATTAAATGGGGAGAAATCGATTTTTTAATAGTTGATTTACCGCCTGGAACTGGTGATGAAACATTAGGGATTGCACAAAATATAGGGACAGACTCAAAAGCAATCATTGTTACAACACCACAAAAAGTTTCTTTGCTGGATTCTACAAGAGCAATAAATTTTGCAAAATTGATTAACTTGAATGTGCTCGGTGTAATCGAAAATATGAGTGGTTTTATTTGCCCTGACTGTCAAAAGGAAGTGAATATCTTTAAAAAAGGCGGAGCCGAAAAAATGGCCCAAGAGAAAAAAACAGACTTTCTAGGCTCAATACCATTAGATGGAAATATTGTGGAATCTAGTGATAATGGGTTACCATTTATTTCAAACGATTCTTTAGCGTCAAGAAAAATGAACGATATAATTACTAAAGTAATTGAAAAATTAGAACAAGAAGATGAAAAGTAAGAAAATAAATGTGAAAGGAGAAGTATTTTAAATATATTGTCATATTTCAATATATTTATTATGCGATAAAAAATGAAAGTATTAGTATTTAATAAAAATGAAAAAACCAGAATGGTTGTAGGACAATTATTAAAAGAATTAAGTTTTAATGTCATATTGGCAGAAAATGAGGAACAAATGTTGGATGCCTTGAAGACAGAATCTCTTGATATTTCTTTTTTAGATATTAGCTCAATTGAAGATTTTCCATTAGCAATAGAAAGAATAATAAGATATAAAAGACAAAGTTATATTCTAATGGCAATCGAACAAGATGACAGATACGCAAAAACAGAGGCCCTGTTAAAAGGAATAGATGACTACATATATAATGATTTCAGACTAGAAGAACTTTCAGCAAAATTCAGAGCAATAGTAAGAATCCTTAATAAACGTCTTACTGAAGATGAAATGGGAATATTAACAGCTTATGACTTGACGTTAAATCCTGCAAACAGGGAAGTTAAACGTGATGGAAAAGAAATAGAATTGACAAATAAAGAGTTTCTATTACTAGAATATTTCCTTAGAAATAAAAATAGAGTGCTTACAAGAACAATGATTTCTGAAAAAATATGGGATATAGACTTTGTTTCAGAAAGTAATATTGTAGATGTGTATGTTAATTTTTTAAGATCAAAAATAGATAAAGGACACGAACAAAAGATTATTAAGACTGTAAGAAGTGTAGGATACATCATAAAAGAATAGTTATTTTAAATTGAATTTGTAAATTATTCTGTTTTAATCCTTAAATTGCTGAGTTTATTAAATAATTTTGAAAAAAATTATAAATTCTCAGTTTGCATAAAATAGTGAAAAAATTAATTAACTAGTTCATAATTGTAATAATAACAAATTCATAAAAAATATAAATTTTTATTGATTTTATAAAAATAATGTGCTAAAATGTATCATAAAAATAGATTAGGAGTGATAAAAATGTTTAAACAAATAGAATTAACTTACAATTTTGACGCATTAGAGCCAAATATTGATGCAAAAACTATGGAAATACATTATGGAAAGCACCATGCAGCGTATACTAATAATTTAAATGATACATTGAAAAATAATGCACCACAATTTTTGGAAAAACCAATTGAGGAAATCTTAGCAAATTTAGATGTACTACCAGAAGAAATAAGAGGAGCTGTTAGAAATAATGGAGGTGGATATTACAACCATAATCTTTATTTTGAAATAATGGCACCTAATGCAGGTGGAGCACCTACTGGAGAATTAGCAGAAAAAATTAATGAAGCATTTGGAAGTTTTGAAGCATTTAAAGAAAAATTTGTACAAGCTGCAGCAACTAGATTTGGATCAGGATGGGCTTGGCTTGTTGTAAATAAAGATGGAAAATTAAAAGTAACTTCAACTGCAAATCAAGACAATCCATTAATGCCAGGAGCAACTCCTTGCGGATGTTCACAAGGAACTCCAATTTTAGGAATAGATGTATGGGAACATGCATATTATCTAAATTATCAAAACAGACGTCCAGATTATATTTCAGCATTTTTCAATGTTATAAACTGGGATGAAGTATCTAAAAAATACGAAGCTTTAAAATAAGCTAAAGTAATAAGTAAAGTATAGATTGAATTGGAAATGTTGGTCATAATAATTCTAGTTCAATCTTTTTCTTATCTAAAAATCTTAAATAACAATGATTCTAATTGAAAAAGAAAGTAAGGTTAAGTTATAGATATAATCAATTTACTAATTTTTATGTGTTTTTACTTCAATTTTTAAATACTTAACTATAATTTGAACAAGAGATATTTATTTATAAAAGTTGACTGAAATTATTTAATCTGCTATACTTAACTAGGATAGATAAATATTAAAATAAAATTTTAAATAGGAGGAGACAGTTATGGAAAGAGTAACAAAAGATATGAATATAATGGAAGCAGTTGAAAAATATCCAATTATTGCACAAGTACTTATGAGATATGGACTTGGATGTGTTGGATGTATTATTTCGAGTGCAGAAACTTTGGGAGAAGGAATCGCTGTTCATGGATTAAATCCAGATATGATTATTGAAGAAGTAAATATGGTTCTTGAAAAACAAGAAGGATAACGAAGGTAAATAAAAATAGGTAATATATTAGTAAAAATACTATAAATTACCTATTTTTTTATTCTATACTAAATTTTAAATTTTTTATTAAATAAATCTAATCAATTAAATTTGAAAAAATTTCTAATCTTTTACTTTAACATTAAAGAAATTTTCGTATAAAATTATATTATTAATATAAAACCATAAATAATATTTGTTAACAAAATTATTCCAACTAAAAATCTATTTATAAATTTAAAAATACTTTGGCTTCCAAAAGTGAAACTTAATGCTAGATTCAAAAGTGAATAAAATAAAAGTACTATTGAAAAATTTGTTAAAAATAAAAATTTTTGAGTTTTTAATAACATTAAGGCTGGAGGTAATAAGTAACGGAATGAAGTAAAAAAGCTATATAATAATATTGTTACTACTTCAAAAAGTAGTACAAGTACGGTTATTCTTTCTGCAAATTGCACTCGCTTCCCGTTTAGGAATAACAGAGACACAAGTGAATAAATTCGTACAAAAAGTAATAGTAATGTTAAAAATGTAAAGGTATTTATCATATCTAATTCTCCATATTTCATAGTTTTTATACATTTTATCACATTTAAGATAAATTCTCAAGATAAAATGAAAGAGTTAACTTTAGTTATTTTATAATGTATTATAAATGTCATTAAAATCAAACTAAAAAACTATAATAAATGTTGTTCTCTTGCCATTTTTTCAAGTTCTCTTATTCTGTCATCAGTAGAAGGGTGTGTGCTAAATAAATTTTTAAGATTTCCAAGGCCTGAAAATGGATTTATTATGAACATATGGGCTGTTGTAGGATCTTGTCTGTTCATGGCAATGTTGTGGCTGTAACTTTCCAATTTTTGCAGTGCATTACGTAAGTATAATGGATTTCCTGAAAATTCAGCTCCAGCTCTGTCTGCCATGTATTCTCTTTTTCTTGAAATAGACATTTGAATTATAGAAGCTGCTATTGGAGCTAAAAAAGAAAGAAGCATTGCTGTTCCAACATTATTTCTTCTTCTATTCCCATCTCTATTATTTCCGCTTGAAACATAAGGTAAAAATCTTGCAATATTGGCAATTGCTCCAGCAAAAGTGGCAGCAATTGTACTAACCAAAATATCACGATGCTTTATATGCCCTAATTCGTGAGCCATAACTCCAGCCAGTTCGTTGTCATCCATCATTTCTAGTAATCCAGCAGTACAAGCAACTGCGGCATTTTGAGGATTTCTTCCAGTTGCAAAGGCGTTTGGCTGACGTTCTGGAATTATATAAATTTTTGGCATTGGTAAATTGGCGTTTTTAGCTAATCTTTGTATCAATTGATACAATCTTGGATTATTTTCAGGAGTAACTTCCTGTCCATTATAAGCTCTTATAACCATTTTATCACTAAACCAGTAGCTATAAAAACTCATTCCCCCAGCAATAAGAAGTCCAATCAATGCCCCTTGCTGATTTCCCAATATACCACCAATTGCTACAAAGAGAAAAACTAATCCAAACATTAAAAAACCTGTTTTCATAGTATTTATAAACATAAGTATCTTTTTTCCTTTCTTTTAATTTATGCAAAAGTATTATATTATAAATTAGTATTTTTTTCAATAATTATATTTATTTATAAATATTTAACACAAATGATATACTTAAACAACGAATTTATCAAAATTATTTCAAGAAAGAATTAAAAAGCGGGGTTTTTATTTGTTCAAGTAAGATTGTCTGACGACTGGAAGGAGAGTTTCGGAGCTTGGCAAATAAAAGTCGTAGTCTAGCCATAGGTATTGTGTAGAACTCTTTCCACAATTTTAATTATCAGGATAAATTTTTCAGGCAAAATAAGAATTTACAGCAATTAGTAATCCTGTGAAAAAATAGTAAAACAGAAACTGTACTAAGAATAAGAAACTTTAATTCATTACTAAAATAGTATACAATTCAAAAATTTATTAAACATTTATTACTTAATCGCAGATTTATAGTATAAAAATAGAGTAAATTAAAGGTGACAAATAAAAACTTTATAATAAAAAAATTTATACTCTCACTATTTACATTTTCTAGATTTATGATATAATATGAGAAAATTTTAGATAGAGAAAAGAAAAATGTATATTGAAAGGGGAAACAATTTAAAAATGAGTGATAAAAATCAGACATTTGCTAGATTTTCTATGATGGTTGGGGAAGAAGGGATTGAGAAATTGGGAAAATCTAGAGTTATAATTTTTGGAGTTGGCGGGGTTGGCTCTTATACTGTGGAGGCTTTGGTACGTGCAGGAGTTGGGCAAATTACTATGGTTGATTTTGATGAGATTTCGGAGTCGAATATTAATAGACAGCTGCATTCACTTAGAAGCACAATAGGCAAGTCTAAGATTGATGTTATGAAAGACAGAATTTTGGATATTAATCCAGATTGTAAGGTTGAACTTGTAAAAAGATTAGTTTATGACGATGTGGATGAAGTTTTGGGAAATAACAAATATGATTTTGTCGTGGATGCTATTGATGTCATTGGAAGCAAGATTAATTTGATTGAATATTGTGCGAAAAATAACATAAACATTATTTCTTCAATGGGATTTGGGAACAAGATGCACCCTGAAATGATAGAAATTGCAAAAATAAAAAATACCTCTGTTTGTCCGATGGCAAGAACTATCAGAAGTATTTTGAAAAAGAAAGGGATTACAAATGTTCCAGTTGCATTTTCAAAAGAAATACCTGTACAGCCAAATAAGTCAGAACTATTTAAGGAAGAATTGCCAACTGAATTTAGGGAAAATAATAAAATTCCGAGAAAAACTACACCTGGAAGTAATTCGTTTGTCCCAGGAGCAGCTGGTCTTGTACTAGCTTCTTATGTAGTGAGAAAGTTATTGGAGTGGGATTAAATATAGGTAATGTTAAATATCTTAATTATTTAAATTATTTAACAACTTAGTTTTAATATTATAACTTTTAAAATAAATTATTAAGCAAGTTTGTACCTCTTAATAAATGTTTGAAAACAATTGAAATAGAAAAAGGAGTGAAATTGATTGGAAGAAAGAAAAGAAGCTGTATTAACAGTAAATGAAGAAAAAAAGATAAAAAAAAATAAGAAAAATGATTTTCCTAAATGGGAATCAGATAACAAGAACCCATTGGTTAAAATATTAATTGTAATTGGACTGATTTTATGTATTTTTGGAATAATGGATAAAATCTTTGAACATACGATTTTTAACTTTTTTAAAAATTTAACAATGCCATATTTGGAAAAAACTTATGAAGAATCTAAAAAGATGTTTTTAACATTGTCACTTTTGAAAGGAACCACGGATATTATTGAAGGTAGCACAGTTAATGTCAGTATGATTGTTGGAATGGAAATTGAGATTGGAGATATTATTCAGCCTATTTACGATATGATAAATATTTTATGGAAAGTATCGCTTGCGAGCGTTGTTATACTGAAGCTGGAAACTATTTATTATGAAATTTTTAAAGTAAAATTGGCTACAATCTTGACGTTTATTTCATTAATCACAATTTTTCCATATACTATTTATAAAAACAAAGTTACAAGAATTTTTAGAAAGATTTCTAAATATTCGTTTTTCATATTACTTTATATTTACATAGTTTTACCAAGTGCGATATTTGTAAACTCGACAATTTCGAGCTATTTTGAAAAAGAATATAAAGAGCCTGCAATTGTTGAACTAAATCAGGATCTAGGAAAACTGAATAAAGTGAAAGACGAAATGCTTTCATTAGATCAATCAAAAAGTATTTTTAATATTCCAGGACAAATTGACAGTGCAAAAGTCAAGATTGATAATTTCACAAAAGAAATAAATGTTATCTCAAAAGACTTGGTTGAAAATACGCCAGTTATTATTGGAATAATTTTATTGACATCAATAGTATTGCCATTATTAATAGCGATTTTGCTTTATGTAGTGACAAAGTCGATTGTTTTTGAGAAGATTGCTGGAGGTAGGAAATAGAATATTTTAAAAATATATAAGTAATAATGATTATATTTTTATTAAAAAAAACAAATATTCAAATTATTCTTACGAATATTTATCTTGAAATCGAGCTTATGATAAAAAGAAGTCAAAATTAAAAAAATAGAATCACAGTTATTAAGTTAGCTGTGATTTTTATTTATTTGCATTAATTTAAAATTTCGTATCCTTTCCCTTGAAATACCTGTTTTAATTTGGTAAAATATATACAAATAAAAAATTAAGGTTATAGAAATTATAGATTGAAATGAGTGTAAAAGTTATAGACAATTTATTTCTTTTTATATATAAAGAATATTGACTATGATATTTAAATATATTTGCAGAAGGGAGATTTTGCAATACTTTGTATTTGCAATAGTGGGATTAGTATGAAGGATAAAATGAGTGTAAAAGTTATTGGAATTGGCGGAATGGGGATAAATTTTGTAAATTTTATGATAGCTTCAGGAGTAAGAAAGGTTGAATATATAACGATTGATACAGATAGTAAGAATTCTGAGCGAAGTCATGCTGAAAAAAAGATTTTTTTAGATACCGGGGTTAAGGAATGCAGCAGAGAGCAGGCCGAGAGAGTGGCACTTCAATGCGAGAATCAATTTCGGGAATTGCTTAAGGGAACAGACATTCTATTTTTGACTGCAGGAGTTGGAGGGGCAACTGGAAGTGGAATAATGCCTGTTATTCTTGAAGTTGCAAAAAAATTGAGAATTTTTACTGTCAGTATTATTGCACGTCCATTTTATCTTGAAGGATTTGAGAATTTGAAGATTGCAAATACAGGTATTAAGAAGATTGAAAAACTTGCAGATAGCATGATTGTTGTTATGAATGAAAAGCTGTATAATTATGTTGGCAAAAATTCTCTTGAAACAGCCTATAAAAAAGCTAACTTTATTATAAAGGAAGGTATTGAGAGCATTGTAAATATTCTGACGGAAATTGGATTTATGAATATTGACTTTTTGGATGTAAAATCAGTTCTTCAAGATTCAAAGGATACGATTATTCGTGTTGGAGAAGCAAAAGGCGACAATGCTGTTGATAAGATAATTGAACAGATAAAGAAAAATAATTTATTTGAAGGAAAATTAGAGGATGCTAAAAGAGTTCTTATAAATTTTATTGCAGCAGAAGATGTTTCATTAGAATATATTAGGCAGATAACAGAAAGAATTTCAGATATTATAGAAGATAAAAATGTTAATTTGATATGGGGAGTTATATTTAATCAAAATTATAGAGATGTTGGGAAAATAAAGACAGTAGTGATATCAAGTGTATAATTGTTTTGTTTATAATCGTGAAATCATAATCTTTTATTAAATTTCTTGCAAGGAAATTAAGAATGATTATGATTTTTTTTTGAGAAATTATATAATTTATAGTACTAAACTTTATTTGATAGTAAAACTAGTTTAAAACAAAACTCAAAAATTATGACTATTTTACTCAAACCATAAATTTATATAATTTTAGCAGTTCAATTTAAAATAGGTTTGAGTATAATATAAAAATTAGGAAAAGCAGATATTAATTTTTAGCTTTTCCCAATATAATGCAAAATTTTGTTTTTTAGTATGAGTTGTAATAAGAAGAACTGTTTAAAACACCTGATATAAGTGCAGCGATGATAAATCCATAAACAACAATACCTATAACAATACTAACAATTATAAAGATAATGTATAATTTCAAGGCTTTAGATTGTTCATTAAAGTATTGTTTTAATTTATTTTCATCTTTCATAAGTAGAGCTTCTTCTAAAGCATTTGCTGATTTAAGAAATTTTAGTGATATTATAATTGTTAGGATTCCAATAAAGAATGCAAATATTTGGAAAACTCCCACAATAATTCCTAATACTGAGAAAACTTTTATAACTGTTGCCATAAATTTCATATTTTTAGTAGTTAGTGCATCTAAAGTTAATGTAATTGAATCATTTGTATTGCTGGAATTTGATTCAAAATTATTCGATCTATTTTGTTCAATACTTGAATTACCAATTACTTCATTTCTTATTTTATTTAATGACTCAACGTTATTAAAATGCCGTTCATTTTTTTCAATTTCAGATTTTTTTTCTTCGACTAAGAAATCCTCTTCACTTTTTTTATTTTCCAAATCCATAAAAACCTCCATATTTTATATATTTTTTTACAATCTAAGATATATTATAGCACAATATAATTCTTTTTTCAAAATTAAAAAAAAAATAATGACAATTTTCTTTTTTTATGATATAATACATCTTGATGTAAAAAAGACTAAGGAGTTAAATTGCAAAAAAATATATTAAACTTATTATTTTCTAATATTAAAATATATTAAATCAAAATAAATTGGAAATAAAAATAAGTGAAAAAATTTGAATTTATTACAAATAACAGCTATGATATTAAAGAACTAAATATAAAAAGTATGGAAATGTAATAATTTTAAATTTAATTAAAAAAAAGTTAATTAAAAAAGAAAGGAGAGTATGATATTTTATATAGTTAATTATATATTTATCATACGAAGTAAAAAGATGACAAATAATCTTAGAAATTTGCAAAAAGATTTACGTGCATTTGCAAAAAAAACAAAAGATTTTAAATACACAGATTCTGCATTGGTCACATTTTTAATGACAGGGGTAGTATCGATTACAAGTAATTTGTTTTCACAAACTACAGAGAAAAACGTAGAAAATCAAAAACAGGAGATTTCATCTTCAATAAAAAGTATACATCAAAAGGTTAAGGAAACACGAAGAGAGAATAGTAAATTATTAAAAAGCACAAATCTTGAACTGATTCAATTAATGGAGCAAGGAGATCATGTTGTTAAATCTCCTTGGAGCAGCTGGCAATATGGAATTAATTATTTTAATAATAATTGGAATGGAACTTACAAAGGAAGAGGAGATAAAAAAGAAAAATATCCTTATGAAGGGGTATTTGAAAGAAGCTCGAATATTTATGAAAGGGCAATATCCCCAGACAGTAGTAACTATGGTCTATTAGACAAAAATAGAAAAGCAAATTCTGCTTCAGGTTCAGCAAAAGGATATGGTATAGCCAGTGTAAAATCGGTAAAAGAGCCAATTATACCTTTTGAAGTACGTGCAGGAATACGTCCAAGAAATGTAAATAAATCGCCAATTGTAATAGCAGCAAAAAGTGTGGTTACACCAACGTTACCAGAAACAATTAGCTTTACACCACCAAAACCAGTTATTGGATTGCCAGAATTGCCAGAATTACCAGCACCACCTACTTTTAATATACAGCTAGGATCTTACTGTAATTATATGGCAGATTGTGGAAGTAGCGTAAATGGTGGAGCTTATAATTATGATTTTGATCTTAATGCTTTTTCGGTTTTAGCTAATGCTCCTGGTACTAAAGGAAGACTTAGAGACGGCTATCCGTCATTAAGACATTCTTGGACTAATACAGGAAGTGTTTTATTAAAATCATACTTTGATACAGAAACAAATTACAATTTAACAACTAATTTAACAGTTAATTCAGAAAATCCGCTTAATGAAACTCAAAAGCAATCTGAAAGAAATGCGGGAAGAGGATATAATGCACAAAATTTTTTAGTTGGTGGTTCTCGGGCAGCTACAATGGATAATGCACCAGCAAATACAGATGTTAAACTTGATAACAAGGCAACAGTTAATTTGGTTGGGCCTTTGACAGTGGGATTTGAAGTTCAAACAGATACATATTACGGGCCAAATGGAAGTAAAAGAGAAATGGTTAATACAGGAACAATAACAGATGCTTCTGAAACGACGCTTGCAAATATCGGTGGATTAGCCAAAGGAGCTTCTGCACCATTAACTCTTGCACCATTACTAGGTGGGACAACTGTTGATGTAAATAGAACTGCTGCTGGATATACAGGATATAAAATTGGTATGATATTAACTTATGAGAATGACGATA
Source organism: Leptotrichia hongkongensis (assembly GCF_041538065.1). Lineage (NCBI taxonomy): Bacteria > Fusobacteriati > Fusobacteriota > Fusobacteriia > Fusobacteriales > Leptotrichiaceae > Leptotrichia > Leptotrichia hongkongensis. Next base: position 198,880 of record NZ_JBGORW010000003.1, read on the forward strand.
GAAGAGTTAATAGTAAATATGTATTAACAAATAATGGAACAATTGATTTTGGTGGTGAAAAATCAATAGGAATTCAAGTTTATGCTCCTGGTTCACCTTCACTTGTAGAAGTTACAAATACAAATAAGATGAATATAGGCGGTACAGCGAGCTATGGTATGAAATGGTCTTCACGTGTAGCACCTAATAGTACGATGGAAAATACTGGAATACTTAATGTAAGTGGGGATGCAGGAGTTGATTCTAAGAATAATCCAGTAAATTCATTGTCATCAGGAATAGCAGTTATAGAAGATTCTAATTATAGCAATGCTACTTCAATAAGAGCATATCAAGGAAGAGTAAAAAATAATGGAATAATAAATGTTTCTGGTGGTAAAGGTAATACCGGTATGGTTTTGATTACGAATGCCGCTGATGATATAACAAATGATGCAGCTGGAACAATTAATGTCAGCAGTACTGAAAAAAGACAAAATATAGCTATGAGAGTAGGTAAAGGCTCAGTATCAACAGATGCACCCGGGACACCTAAAGCAATAAATAACGGAACAATCACTTTAGATGGCGATTCATCAATAGGAATGGTTGGAATAAATGCAGATGTTGTAAATAATGCAGGTAAAACAATAAGCGGTAATACAATCATTAATGGAATTGGAATGGCAACTAGTGGTGGACAGCTTAATAACTCAGGAAAAATCGAGTTGAAGGGAACAGGAACAGCAACTAATGTTGGTGTATATATGACTAAAGGAACTGGTAACCCATCGGGAACACTTGCTGCAACAAGTGATATTAGTGTAAAAGGTGATAATTCAACAGGTGTATTGATTACAAATGGTACATTAAATTATGGTGGAACTACTACAGCTGAAGGAAATGGAGTTACAGGATTAGTTATTGGAGATAATTCAACTAATACTGCTGATGTAACAACTACATCTACAGGAACTGTAAAAGTAAATGATGGTGCAGGTGGTTCTGCTGGAGTGTATGAATATTTAGATGGCTCAGGAAATAAAGTTAAAAAGGGTTCTTATGGTATTGTTGCTGGTAAAAATTCAAAACTTATAAGCAGCGGTACAAACAGTATAAATGTGGACGCTAATGTAAAAGAAGCAGAATCAATTGGGGTATATTCAGGTGAAAATGCCACACTGGAAGTTGGAGACCACACTGTAAAAGCATATGAGGGAGCAGTAAACTATGATGCTGATAAAGGTAAGATTACATTAAAAGGGACAGGAACAGCAACTACAGGGCAAAAATCATTACTATTCTATCTTGGTGAAGATGGTTCAGGAAAAGTTGCCATAGATGGAAAGATGAATGCGACTATTGAAGGCGGAACTACTCCTAATACCAGAGGAAATGCCTTTTATTATGTAGGAAATGGTGGTAACTTTGGAAAAACTCAAATTGAAGGATGGGCAAAAAATAATTTTGGAGATGGAACAAATACAACTTTAGGGAATCTTACGCTAGATATGAAGCAGGGGTCAAGATTATTTATTGCTCAAAATGTTGGAATGGACTTGTCTGATACAACAGGAGATGCTGTCTCAAAAGCTACAGGAGCACATATAAATGGAACTGACTATAAGACATTTATGCTGTACTTAAGCAACCTTACAATTAATCAGGATGTAAACTTGGATGATGCCAATGATGCATTCAATCAGCTTGAAATTTCAAATTCGTCAATAACGAATGCAAATACTAAGACTATTACAGGAACACAGGCTAATCAGGTTGCAATGGCTCAGGAAAATAACAAGGGTCTGTATGCAAGAAATAAGGTTACATTATCAAATGAAGGAACAATTAATTTAAGTGGTGCAGGTTCTACTGGAATGTATGCTAAGTTTGGAGAACTATACAACAAAGCAGCAGGGGTTATGACAATAGGTGATAAGTCAACAGCTATCTATGGAACTGAGGATTCATTGATTGAAAATGCAGGTAAGATTACAATAGGTTCTAATTCAACAGGATTGTATTCAGAAGGTTCTACAACACAGGCAATAAACAATCCAGGATTAATAGAATCAGCAGGAAATGATTCGGTTGCAATTTCTTACAAACCAGATGCGGCACTTTCTTCAGGAGTAATACTGGAAAATACAGGAAAAATCACTATGACAGGTGATAGAAATACGGCAATATATGCAACTGGAACACCAGGATATACAGCCAAGAACAGTGGAACAATAACATTGGGAGATTCAGCTTCAATTACTAGCCCTAACGTTGCACTTTACACTGAGCATAATACTGTAACACTTGAAAATACTGGAACAATAGATTCTGGAAATAATACAATTGGGATTTATGGATATAATACAGAAAATTCAGGTAACTTGAAGATAGGAAATGCAGCAATTGGAATATATTCTCAAAGTGGAAATGTAAATTTAACAGGCGGAACAATAACAACAGGAACAGATGAAGCAGTTGGGGTTTACACAGTAGGAAGCGGGCAGACTGTCACAAATAGTGGAACTGCATTTAACATTGGAAACAATTCATTTGGATTTGTAAATGTTGGTACAGGAAATACAATAAATTCCAAGATTTCAAACGTTGGACTAGGAGATAAGAATGTATACGTGTATTCAAGTGATACATCAGGAACAGTAACAAATTCTACAAATATGACTTCTACAGGCGGACAAAATTACGGTATTTATTCAGCTGGAACAGTAACAAATAATGGAAACATTGATTTTTCAAATGGTTTAGGAAATGTGGCAGTTTACAGTATTAAAGGTGGAACTGCAACAAATAATGGAACAATCACAGTAGGAGAATCAGATATTTCAGCTGTTGACAGTAGCGGTAATCTAGCTCCTCTGTATTCAATAGGTATGGGTGCAGGATATGAAACAACTGATACAGGTAACATAATAAATAAAGGAACAATTAATGTAAACGGGAAACATAGTATCGGTATGTATGCAAGTGGTGCGGGAAGTACAGCGACAAATGATGGAAATATCGTATTGAACGCAAATAACACAACAGGTATCTATGCTGATAATGGAGCAACTGCAATTAATAACAGCTCAATTACAACAGGTTCAGGAACTTACAAAAATACAGTTGGAGTATATCTTGGAGAAAATTCAAAATTGATAAATAATAAAGGTGCGACTATCGACATAAATGCGAAAAACGGTGTGGGAGTTTACTTAAAAGGTGGAACAGTGGAAAACTACGGAACTATAAAAGTAAATGGAAGCACAAAAGATGAAGATACAATTTATGAATATACAGTGCCTGCAACAGGAAAAGGAGTAGGAGGAGTAAAAATTGATGCACCTGCGGGAGCCTCAACTGCCACAATTACTGTGAATGGAGTACCTCAAACACCAGTAGTTGTAAATACAATGGCAAAAAATCCAATATCTGTATCAGCTTCTAGCATTGGATTATATATAAATACTTCAGGAGTCAACTATACAAAATCAATAGACGGATTGCAAAATTTGACAAGTGAAGCAGATTTAATTATTGGATCTGAAGCTGCAGAATCAACAACTAGCAAATACATTTTAGTAAATGATCCTAACATAATAAATCCATATAGAATAGCAATGTTAAAGAATCCAAATATCAAGTGGAATGTTTATTCAGGCTCAATAGGATGGATAGCGACTCCAACATTGGATTCAAACGGAGTAATAACAAGTCTATATATGGCTAAAATTCCGTACACAGAATGGACAGGAAGAGAGGAGTCGCCAGTAAATAGCACTGATACATTTAACTTTGCTGACGGGCTGGAACAAAGATATGGTGTGGAAGCCTTAGGTTCAAGAGAAAATCAGTTATTCCAAAAATTAAATGGAATAGGAAATAACGAAGAAGTGTTGTTATATCAAGCTTTTGATGAAATGATGGGACACCAATACGGGAATGTTCAACAAAGAATCAACTCTACTGGAAACTTACTGGATAAAGAGTTGAATCATCTTCAAAGAGACTGGAGAAATCCATCTAAACAAAGCAACAAGATTAAAGTATTTGGTATGAGAGATGAATACAGCACAGATACTGCAGGAATTATTGACTATACAAGTAATGTTACTGGAGTAGCTTATGTTCACGAAGATGAAAAAATTAAGATGGGTAACTCTGACGGATGGTATGCAGGGGTTGTAAATAACAGATTCAAGTTCAAAGATATTGGTAAATCAAAAGAAAACCAAACTATGGTTAAATTAGGGGTATTCAAAAAGATGTCACCTAGCAGCGATCATAACGGATCATTACAATGGACAATTGGTGGAGACGTGTTTGCAGGTATAAACGAAATGAAACGTAGATACCTTGTTGTAGACGAAATATTCGAAGCTAAATCTAACTACAATTCTTATGGAGCGGCACTAAAAACAGATTTAGGATACGACATAAGATTAAGCGAAAGAACACATTTCCGTCCTTATGGAGCATTGAAGATGGAATACGGAAGATTTAACAGCATC